>CAZJBC010000074.1:0-10710 GCA_964543805.1 uncultured Brevundimonas sp. | reverse complement strand
CCGGGCAGGAACACAAGCCCCGCCGCCGTCGCCAGCACCAGCACGCCGGCCCAGATGGACAGGTTGGCGTGGATCAGGCCGGGCGCGAAATGCAGGCCGATCAGAACAAGGCTGCCGACCGCCAACACCGGGGCGAACAGCACCTCGCGCTTCGGCTCGGCCGGCAGGCAGGTCAGGCCCGCAAACGCGATGGCCAGGGTCGGAATGGCCGGCAGCACGTAGTGCAGCTGCTTGCTGGCCACCAGGCTGAAGATCAGGAAGGTCCCCCCAGCCGCGATCCAGCACAACCGGTAGAGCCGCCCGTCCTCGCTGGCGGTCCCGCGCCGGAACACCCCGCTCCAGAACCCGCGACTCAGCCACCAGGGGAACAGCATCACTGGCGCCATTTCGAGGAAGAACCAGTCGGGCCGCTTGTGAGTAGGGGCGCCGACCATGCGGTGCGCGGTCTGGTCGACCAGCAGATTGTGCAAGGAAGGTCCGCCCGCCGCCTGGGCGCTGAACGCCCAGCCAAGCCCGATGGCCAGGCCGATGGCGATGCTGGCTGCCACGCCTGCGTACCAAGCCGACCACTTCTGGGGCTTCGGCGCCCACAAGGGGGCCAGCAGGGCCACGGGCATCAGGTGAATCAGGATCGGCAGCCCCTTGATCAGCGCGCCAAGACCCAGCGCCAGGCCCAGCAGCGCGAACCCACGCAGCCTTTGTCCCCTGGCCGCGTCGACCAGGCCGATCAGGCCGCACAGCACCGCCGTGGTCAGCAGGGCGTCGAACATCACCAGCGAGCCGAACACGGCGAAGGCGGCCGTCCCGGCGGTCACATAGCCGGCCCGCGCGCCGATCGCCTCGCCGCCGATCCGCCGTCCCAGCACTCCGGTCAGGTACACCGAGACCGGCAGGAAGATCGCCGGAACCAGGCGGCCGATGAACTCACTGGTCCCGCCGGTGGCGCGCCAGGCCAGATTGATCAGCCAAAACAGCACCGGCGGCTTGTCGCTGTAATTGGCGCCGTTCAGGTGAGAATAGAGCCAGGTCCCGCCCTGGTGCATTTCCCAGGCGACGGTCATGTAGCGTGTTTCGTCGATGGGGATCAGCGGGCGGCTGGCGATGCCGATCAGCGCCAGCGCCAGAGCGATCAGCGCCGGGATCAGCCGCTTGACGGCGCGGGGCAGGGCGGGCGCCGGGATCAGGCTCACGACAACTTCACTCGATGATCTCCGGGCGCTTGGCGCGGGACTGCAGCCAGGCGACGCCGAAGATATCGACGATGCCCACCCACAGCCGGTCCCAGGTGCCATATTTCGACACCCCGGCCGACCGGTGACGGTGGCCCACCGGCGCGCTGACCACCTCATAGCCTTCGCGCAGCATCAGGGCCGGCAGGAAGCGGTGCTGGTGATCGAACCAGGGCAGGCGTTGATAGGCGTCCCGATAGAACACCTTCAGGCCGCAGCCGGTGTCCGGCGTTGAATCGCGCAGCAGGCGCGAGCGCACTCCGTTGGCGATCCTGGACGAATAGCGTTTGATCCAGCTGTCCTGGCGCTTGACCCTCTGGCCGGCGATCATGGCCAGCTTGCCGCCGGGCGATCCCGCCCGCAGCTGCGTCAGCATGGCCGGGATATCGGCCGGATTGTTCTGGCCGTCGCCGTCCAGAGTGGCGATGACCGGGGCCCGGGCAAATCCGATACCCGTGCGCACCCCGGCGCTCTGGCCACAGCTTTTGGCGTGCCGGACAATTCGCAGGGCCGGTTGGGTTTTCCGCAGCCCCTTTAGAATCTCGACCATGTTGTCGCTCGAACCGTCGTCGACCACGATGATCTCGTAGGGCTCAACGCCATCCAGCGCCGCGGAAATCTCGCCGATCAGCGGGCCGATCGCCTCGGACTCGTTCTTGGCGGCGATCACCACCGATATCGATGGTGCTCCGGCCGCCGCCCTGACGGTCTTGGATCGGGATGATGTCTGAGCTGGTTTCGCCACGCCAGCCCTATACACAGACCCGGCTAGGCGCGTCACGCGACAAGATCACGGAACAAGCAACAGCGCCGTCGCGCCCAGCAGCAACAGGCTCACACCGGTCATGATCAGGCTGGTCTTCAGGCGGAACCTCAGGCTGAAGAACAGGATGTAGCCCAGCAGCGACATCGCCAGGATGATCCAGGCCGTAGCATCAATGATGAACTTCCACGGGCCGCCACTGTTCTTGCCGCGATGGAGATCCATCATCAGCCCGTTGAGCGAGGCGTGGGTGGTGCGCACCTGGGCCGCGCCGCTGGTCATGTCGACGGTCAGGTCGCTGGTCCCCTTTGGCCCGTCCAGGCGGATCAGGGCCTGGTTTCCATCAATGTCCCCGCTGGAGTAGGCGCCCGGCAAACTGGTCCTGGCGGCCACAGTTCGCGCCAGGGCCCGGGCCGGATCGGCTGACGCCCTGGCCTGAGCGAGCTCTGGCGCCGTCAGGGTCACGCTGGCGGCCGTCTCCTTCGGCTTGTAGCTGTCGAACCATTCGGGGTGATTGAGCAGCACGCACGTGGCTGAAAAGAAGATCAGCGCCAGGAAGGCGAAGGCCGACAGATAGGCATGCAGCATTCTCACCGTTCGATAGAACGCGCCCTTGTCAAAGCCGGGGCGCTCGGCTTTGGCCTTGCTCACTGGGCCTTGCCGTAGTGGGCGGCGGCAGGACCTGACTCGGTCTGGGCGGCGGCTGCGCCCGATACAGGAGTTGCGCCAAGGGTTAGGGGGATGGACTGGATGCTGTGGCCGCCATGCTCGCGGCTCATCTCGACATTGATGACGTAGCGGCCCTGGCCGACCGGGTTGCCGGCGTCATCCTTGCCATCCCAGACCATGCTGTACTGGCCGGCGGCCCGCGACGGGCGGGTGACGGTCGACAGGGAGGCGTTCGGGAACTTGGCTTCAAAGGCGCGGTACCAGACATAATTGCTGTCCAGATAGCGAGCCGGACGCGTGCCCAGGTGGGTGAGGGTTCGCACCATCGTCCCGGACGAATCCGTGATGAAGATCGCCACGAACGGAGGCCGGGCGCGGAAGGACTGGGACTGAGGGATGTCGTAGTCAATCGTCACCTCAAATCCGGCCGGCCAGGCGGCCGCACAATCGGCAAGGGGCGCGCCGTGGCCGGCGGAGCCGGGCGACCTGGCGACCAGCGTGGCCCAGCTCGTCGAGGTGTGGACGGCGCCATCGCCATCAACGATCCGCGTCGCGACATCCGGGAGGGATTGCGCCATCGCCAGCGCCTGGGGAGCCGGCAAAACGGCAAAGGCCGTGGCCAGGGCGTCGGCCTCTGCGGTCCTTTCAGCGACGACGGTGACCAGCCGGGCAGGGGCCACCGTCCCCGAGCCCGGCGCGAGCAGATGGGAATAGGCCTTGCCGCCGATCAGGCGGTCGCGGGCGCCTGATCGGCTGGTGGCGACGGCCCCGCCGTTCAGCGCCAGAATGCTGGAAGGCAGGGCGTTTTCCGCCGCGCCGCCGCCGGCGACTCCGACCCGCCAGGGCTGGCCGCCCGGGCCCGCCCCATGAAACGCCGCGTCTCCGCCGATATCGACCATCAGCCCGCTGGCCTGGGGCGCCGCGCGCCTGGCCGCCGCCAGGGCCGCATCGACAATATGCCCCTTGGCCAGGGCGTCGATGGTGAAGGCGACGCCGTTACGGTCAATCGTACGCGCCTGGGGGTCGAGACGAACATCCGCCGTCTCAGCCTGATGCGCCACGCGCGCCAATTCGCCGGCATCCGGCTCTGCGCCGGTCATCACGGCCTTGTTCCAGACAGCCTCGACCGTGCCCAGCCGCGCCGAAAAGGCCCCGCCGCAACTGGAGCGCATGGCCTCGCAGGCGGCAATGACGTCAAAGAGGTCGGGCGATGCGGCATAGGCGCCGCTCGAACGGTTCAACGCCGCCAGTTCCGAATCGTCGCGCCACCCGCTCAGCACCAGATCCAGCCGGTCGACCGCGCCTCGGGCAGCGAGCATGGCCTGGGTCGCAGCAAGGCCGTCCGCGCCGACCACCGCCATGTCAAACGAGGTGCCCAGCACATGATCGTCATGGAATCGATGCACGGCCGCCTGGGCCGGCTGCATCATCATGGGTGTCAGGGCGGCGGCGCCCATCAGCATACGAAAGGCGGCAGAACTCACGCGAAATTCCTCAAGAAAAGACTCCGTCGGCTTACCGGCTTATGACGCCACGGCGGCCAGCAAACCGGAATACGATGAACAGCGTTCGCCTTGCCACGGGCTTATGGGCCTTAGATTTCGCAATCGCGGCGGAACTTTGCGATTTGCGTAATAAAATTGGGCGACCGGCGGTCTGGCCGACCTGTCATCTGCGCGGCGCCGCGGCGGCCGCCGTTTCAGCTTCCGCGTGCCGCACGCCCGCCAGGACGTCGGGCAGGGAATAGTTGCCCTCGTGGCAGGCAAATTCCAGCGGCGGGCCTTTCGCGGCCTCAAACGGCATTTCGCCGCGCCAGACCTGGGTGAATATCGCCGGATCATCCACCTCGTATTGATACAGAATCTGAGTGGCCGATACGCGGGTGAACCGCTCGGTAACCTTCGCATCGGCCGACAGCAGCAGGCCCCAGGGACTGTAGCTGTAGCCCGGCGCGAAATTGATCGTCTCGACGACCAGGGTGTCCTTGTCCCAGTGGCCGACGGAATCGCCCATCCAGCGGCGCATGACCGCGGGCTGGTGCGGGCTGTTCAGGCGGACGATCCGCACGTCGTGGTTCATTTCCGACAGGATGGCGACCTCGCCCGGCGACTGCATGATCTGGTAGTTGGCCGCGTAGTTGGGCGCCAGTATCGGCGGCCCCGTCGCGCCCCACGAGGCGACCAGGCAACGCTCGGCGTCGGGCCGGTTTTCCGGATTGTCAAAAGCGGTGGGCGAGGGGCCCCGCTGGGCGGCCAGGATCCTGCGCCCCTCCGGCGAATAAGGGATCTTGCCGTCGGCCGGGCTGACGATCCACGAGGTGCGAACCTGGCCGTTGATGCGCGCCAGATGGGCGTCGGGCCAGGCTTCGGTCGAGCGCTGACCCAGGGCGTCATTGGCCGGGTGAACCCGCAGCTCGGTCAGCCGGCGCTCCAGTGCCGCGCCATCCGCGTCGTTCACGATCAGCGAGGCCGCCTCAGCCGGCCGCTCGATGCTGGTCAGGGACAGATTGGTCCAGTTGCCGGACAGATCCGGCGCGCCATAGGCGTTATGGGGCGCATGATAGGCGGCGGCGCGGACTTGCGTGAAAGCCAGGCTGCCGACGCAAATGATCAGCAACCGAAAGCTCGGGCCTCGGCTCATTTCTTCGTCTCGCCCTCAATCGCCCGATCGCGCTCCCGCGCCTTGTTTCTCAACTTGATCATGGGCGGCAGCTCAAGACAACGTCATTGGCGGCCCGGTTGTCGCGCCGGCGGTCGGGGACGAACGCGCGCGTAGGAGGATGTCGGCGGCGCGGCCAGCGAGGGCGCGTCAATCGGGCAGATCATCGGGAAAGCCTGCCGCGTTGATCTCGATCTTCTTGGCCGACAGGTTCATGCGGATGATGTAGCTGCCGCTCGTCAACGCCGCCGCCATCTCGCGCTTGAGGACATCGTCGGGCGGAACTTTCGTGAAGAACTTGACGACATCGCCGTTGGCGCCGTCCGAAATGACCAGGGCAAAAGCCGGCGGCGCATGCTCGCCAGGCTTGGCCGCATTGATCGCGCCCACGTCGGGGATGGACATTAGATAGATCGACGGCAATCTGCCCCTCTGCGGCACGGCGCGACGGGCGAGCGTATCGCTCGTCTCCCCGGTCAAGGTGTAGGTCACGCCCTTGACCTCAAAATCGCCACGAGTGCATTTTGCCGCAGATTTGGCCGCATCAGCCACGTCGGATGTGTAGAGCGCCGCGCCCACCATGCCGAGCGCCATGTAGTTGGAAAGCTTTACGATCGGAACGACGGCCGCCTGCGGATCGCCCGCCGTGCTGCAGGCCGCCGGCGCGGCCAGACAGGGCGAGGCGGCCATGCCCAGCACGACCGTCATGAGAAACAGCAATTTCATTTCATCCCCCCGGTTGATCCCACAGTGGCGCCAGATGATCGCGTCGTCGAGGCCGTCGCGCAGCGGATTTGACAGCAAGGCCCCCAAGCTTGTCTAACCCGCGCCTATTCAAGGGGTTCGGGGGAATTCGGTGACGGGACTTGACCAATCGCTGGCGCTGGAGCCGGCGGGCGAGGGCGCCCACGCCGCTCACGCCGATCCGGCTTACAAGGGCGGCGCCAACATGTTCGGCGGCTGGCTGGCCGCGATCATGCTCAAGGCTGTCCTTGCGGATGCCGCCGCGGCCGGCGCGCCGTGCGCCATGACCTTCAACTTCATCCAGGGCGTGCCGGAGAACAGCGCCATAACCCTCAAGACCCAGCGCCTGGGCGGAGGGCGATCGCTGGCCCACTGGCGCTGCGATCTGTTCGCCGAAGGCGTGGGGCTGGCGGTAACCGCCACAGTCGTTCTGGCGACGAGACGCGATAGCGCGCGTCTCACCCAGGCCGCCGCGCCTGAAGCGCCTCGGCCGGAAACCCTGGGTGAATGGCACCCTCCGACGCGCTTTGGCCAGAACGTCGACGTGCGCTACGTCACCGCAGCGCCCTGGCCGAACCCGGGCACGACCCGGTCGATTTGCTGGATCCGGGACATGGAGCAGCGCGCCGTCGATGCCCTGCAACTGCTGGTCTATTGCGACGCCCTTGCGCCGCGCTCATTCTTCATCACGCCCGGACCGGGGCCGTCGGCCACCATAACGCTGTCGCTCTACATCCACGCCACGGCGGACGAGCTGGCGGCGGTGGGCGGCGATTTCGTGCTGCAAGAAGTCACAGGAACCCGGATCGAACAGTCCACCAGCGGCTCGCAGTGCAATCTGTGGAGCCGCGACGGCGTGCTCCTGGCGACCAGCGAACAGCTGGAGTGGTTCAAGTGACGCCGAGCATTCCCATCTGACGACGTAGTTTAGGCCTTGCACCGATTGCGCCAAATCCAAACCAAACCGGCGCCGACGACGAAGACCGTTCTCGCTAATATGGGACTAGGCTTTGCCATGGGCCGGCTTTTGGAGGCGAAGATGGGCTGGAAGATCATCGTTGCGCGCCTGACCGCACTCATCGCCCTGGACTTGGGCGCGCCAGCCTTCTCGTCAGGGCCTGCAAACGCAGGCCGTTACTATGTCGGCTGGCGGGATTCCGGCTTGAACATCTTTGATTTTTGGATGGAGACGTTCCTGGGCCTAATCGCCGCCGCTATCACGACCGTCCGCATAAGGTCCTGGTCCAAGCCGCCTCCGATCGCCGTCTCGACCGAACCTCGGTGAGGGGCGCATGTTGAGAAACAGCCACACCTGTAATGCGCCTAAGGTATATTATCGGAAATATTGGGGCGATGTTACACTTGACATACCCACCGGAACTCTTTAGCTAAATGACTCAAGGAGATATGGTCATGGCTAAATCCGTTTTGAACGCCCCGCAATTCCAGAATGAGAAAGCGGCGTTCGCCTATGTCGAGGCGCGGCTTTGGCCGAACGGTCCTGTGTGCCCTCACTGCGGCGAAAATGCGCGCGTGGGTCGTATGAACGGCGCGACTACCCGCCAAGGGCTTTGTAAGTGCTACGCCTGCAAGAAGCCCTTCACCGTGCGTATGGGGACCATTTTCGAATCCAGCCACCTCGCGCTGCATCTGTGGCTTCAAGTCATCCACCTGATGTGCGCCAGCAAGAAAGGCATCAGCACCCGCCAAATCCAGCGGATGCTAAATTGCAGCATGAAAACCGCTTGGTTCCTTGGCCACCGTATCCGCGAGGCGATGAAAACCGACGGTGCCGGCCCCATAGGTGGCGAAGGCAAGACCGTGGAAGCCGACGAAGCCTATCTTGGAAAGTCGCCTAAGAGCCGCCGCTTCGCTGGCGAACGCGCCCGCATGGTCCTCAGCCTTGTCGAGCGCGGCGGCCCTGTTCGGTCCATGTACCTCGACCACAAGACCGTTCAAAAGGCCCTGTACGAGAACCTTGATTTCCAGAGCCGCCTCGTGACCGATGGCTCGACTTACTACAAAAGGTTCATGCCGGTTGGCCAGCACGAGAGCGTCGATCACGGGCGCGGCGAATACGTCCGTGGTGAGGTGCACACCAATACCCTTGAAGGCTTCTTCTCAATCTTCAAGCGCGGCCTTGTTGGCACCTATCAGCACATGGATAGCCAACACCTTGACCGCTACTTGGCCGAATTTGATTTCCGCCAGAACACCCGCGCGAAGCTGGGTTTTGATGACGTGAGCCGCGCCGACATTGCCTTGCAAGGCGTGAAGGGTAAGCGGCTCACCTACCGAACGGCTAGTGGGGATAAAACGGTCCAAGCTCCCGCGTAGGCGGGTTTGGCGCAGACGGAAGAAACCTAATTCCGGCTCATGAGGCTGATACGGCTTTCCACTCGGTCAAGCCGCTCTTTCAGGCTGTATATCTCGGCCCTGAGAGAGCGGGCTTGGTCATCGGCATTTTTGTAGGATTGATAGATAGCGACGGCCGCTACGCCAGCGGCGGCTACGATGTACCACCACAAGATCGGCGTGTTGTCCCACATGAAAGCTGTCGCGCCCATCTTGGCCCCCGGCATTGCTGATTGACTGACAATGCTACCGCTTGGCCGTTCTGTCACTCTGGCGTAGGTTACAGACCATGAAACCGAAGAAGGCCGCCGGCCCTACGCCCAAGCTGACAGGCGCCCAGCAACACGCGCGCTTTATGGAAACCGCGCGCCAGGTTGAGGCGTCCGAAGATCCCAAAGACTTTGACAAGGCGTTTCAGACCGTCGCCACTTCAGCCAAGAAATGACTGGTTGTACACGGTGCTGAGACGCACCCTAACATCGACCTCAATGTTCAGGCGCACGTAGTCTTTCGGGTGGTCCGCGTCGGTAAGCAGGCGCTCACTGACAACCGACAATTCAGACACCATAGAATCGTCCTCCATAAGGCAATGGATAACGGGGGGCGCGTCAGCGTCGATGATGACTTGTTCGAGGTGCTGCGGCATGGTTAGGGCGTCCAGCAGCGTCTTTATACGTCCGTCCAAATCGCCGCCCTGGTACACAGAGCCCGGCGGCTCTTTCCGTTGAAAAACGATCTTTAAGCCGCAATGCAGGGCGTAGTTTTCGCGGACCAGAGGATGAAACTTTTGGCCGTGTTTTTCGATCTCGGCATTGAGGTCCAAAATCTGGACAGGATTGCCCGTCACGCGCTGCACAAACGGCGACTCAACCGGACCCGGATGGGCGTGATGCCGCTGCATCACAACAGCGCCGGTTATTGGGAAATACCCATTGTCATGGATGGCTCGAAGTGCGGGGTGGCTCGCCCACAGATCAACCAGCTGCGGGTGTAAATGCCTGCGGATGGCCCACTTGGCGTCGTTCTTCGGCTTGTTGCCGGATGACGGAAGCGGGCCGTCGTAGTGCAGGGTGAACTTCACGAGAGGCGCGCCCCAGATCGAGCCCGCCGAGAATTTAACGAGCGGGGTCATCTAGCACGCCTCGCGCTGGGTATGCGAGGTGTAACGTCGCCAATATTGGCCCTGGCTAATTTACGTTGGCCGCAGCCCCGGCGGCGGTCAACCGGTCGACCGCCTTTCGCGCTTGTGGCGCAAACAGCAGAACCATCATGCCCTGCGTTCTGCCGGCGCGGATGCTGACGTTGTCGACGACGATGAAGAAGCCGCCGTATGCGCCCTGCACCGGATGCCGGTCGCCCAGAAACACCACCTCGAGCCGCGCGCCGCAGGTTTCAAGATTCACCACTGGCTGCTCCAACACCCGGAATTCGCCTTTCGCATCGGCGATCCAGCAGACCTTCGGCGTATTAGGCGCGCCTGGAGGCCGTGGCTGCAGGATGACTACAACGCAGCCCGCCACGCCGGCTAGGCAAAGCCCCAGGCAGATCAAGTCAATATTCAATCTGCGTGCGGCCACGGACTTGATGGCTCCAGGCGTTCATCGGACTACGCGCGTAACACTGGCTTACACCTGTAGCCCGCGTCAATGACCCTCGCCACACAACGAAAAAACGGGCCGGCGCTGGGCCGACCCGTTTCATCAGTTCAGTCCGAAATGTTCGGAAAGATCAGGCGGCCGAGAGTTGGCCGGCCGACATCTTGCCGTTGCGCTGGTCGCGCTCGATTTCGTAGTTCAGCTTTTGGCCTTCGCTGATCGAGCTCATGCCCGCGCGTTCGACCGCCGAGATGTGCACGAACACGTCCGCGCCGCCGTCATCGGGTTGAATGAAGCCGAAGCCCTTGGTTCCGTTGAACCATTTCACTGTTCCAGTAGCCATTATATGTCACCTTTCGGGTGGTAGATGTTCATGCGTTCCAGATGGAACAGATGATCAAACGTTCGGAGAGGGTCGAGGTGGGCCCGGGGCTCGATCCGAAGACAGAGTTTAGAGAGCAGCCGAACCAAACAGATATTCGATGGCCCACCATGACAGGTCTGGGGGGCAATAGCAAACGCGCCCTGCCCGTCCTCAAATTAACTATTAGAATTCAAAGCGAAATCTCGAACCGCATACCATCGTATGCCGGTTCTACGCCCGGCGGCAGCTTGGCGCGCAGGGTCTCGTAGTCCATGTCCACATGCAGGTTGGTCAGGATCGCGCGGGCCGGTTTGACCCGCCAGATCCACTCCA
>CAZJBC010000073.1:0-10745 GCA_964543805.1 uncultured Brevundimonas sp. | reverse complement strand
TTCAGACGTGTGCTCTCCGATCTCCGCCCGTCCCACCCGCCGCCGCCGCGCCAAAGGCCGCCGCCGCCCCGAGCGCGCCGCCGCCGCCGCCGCCGCCGTCCAAGAGTGCTCCCCTGCCGAAGGCGACCACCGGCGCCGCATCGCAGCCGCCGCCGACGCCGCCCGCGCCGCCTTCCAAGGGCTCGCCGCCGCCCCGGCCGCCGGCCACGGATTTCCAGAAGACCACCACGCCTGACCGCCCGCCGGTCGCCACCAGCGGGTCGCCCCCGCCATGAGCGGTTTTCAGTCCCGCCCGACGCTGGAGCCGCTGCGCTGGCTGATCGCGCCGGTCGCCGGATGCATCCTGGCGACCATTATCCTGGCCACGCCGTTGCGGGTGTTCGGTTTCCGCCTGCCCGAGCCGGTGTTCGCCTTTGTCCCGGCCTTCGCATGGGCGGTCGTGCGCCCGTCCTTCGCCGCGCCCTTCATGCTGTTGCTTCTGGGTCTGTTTGTGGACCTAAGCACCTATGGCCCGGCGGGTCTGTGGGCCATCGCCCTGATCCTGGCCTACGGGTTTGTCATCGTTACAAGGCCGATCATGACAGGCCAGGCGCCGATCATCATCTTCGGCTGGTATGCGGCAGCCTGTCTCATCGGCTTTGCAATCGCCTATCTGCTCACCATGTTGGATGCCTTGTCGCCGCCTAATCTGATCGCGGTCCTTTGGCAGTATCTGGCCACGGTGGCCCTCTATCCACTGGCCTTCGTACTGATCCAGCGGTTCGAGGACGCCGACGTGAGATTCCGATAGGGCCATGACCGAGCCGTCCATCATCTTCGACGAGGTCAACGAGCGGCAGGGCGTCTTCACCCGCCGCGTCTTTCTGCTGGGCGGCCTGACCGACGGCGTCATGGGCATATTGACCGGTCGTCTGGCCCAGCTGCAGCTGGTGCAGAACAAGGGTTATCTGGAGCAGGCCAAGGCCAACCAGTTCCACAAGAACCTGATCATCCCCAAGCGCGGCCTGATCGTCGACCGCAACAATGTCACGCTCGCCTCCAACCGTCCGAATTTCCGGGTCATGTTCACGGCCGCCGGCGTGCCCAATGTCGACGACGCCCTGGCCGCCATCTGCACGGTCCTGGGCGTCAGCGAGGCCAAGCGCGCCATCCTGAAAAGCCAGATCGCCCACTCGACGCCCTGGCAGCCCATCGAGATCGCCGAGGACCTGACGTGGGAACAGTTCTCGGCGGTGAATATCCGCACGCCCGAGCTGCCGGGCGTCACCGCCACCATGGGCGACGTGCGGGTCTACCCCTATGGCGGCGCCTTCGCCCACGTCATCGGCTATGTGCAGACCGCCTCCAAGGCCGACCTGGAAGCCACCAAGAGCCAGATGGACAGCCTGACGATGAATCCGGCCTTCCGCATCGGCAAGACCGGCGTTGAAAAGGCGCTGGAGCTGCAACTGCGCGGCCGTCCCGGCGCCGAGATGGACGAGGTCGATCACAAGGGCCGCGTCATCGCCCGCCGGCCGGAGGAGGATATCGCCGCCACGCCCGGCGCAGAGGTCATGCTGACCCTCGACGCCGACATCCAGAACCGGGCGATGGAAGTATTCGGCGAGGATTCCGGGGCAGCGGTGATGATGGACTGCCGCACGGGCGACCTGCTCTGCCTGGCTTCCTCGCCGTCCTTTGACGCCAACAGCTTCGTCAAGGGCATGCCGCTGCACGAATACAACGCCCTGCGCGCCTACGATCACAACCCGCTCTACAACAAGGCTCTGACCGGCACCTTCCACCCGGGTTCAACTTTCAAGATGACCGTTGCGCTGTCTGCCCTGGACATGGGCATCGGACCGGAGACGACCCACACCTGCGCCGGCACCTGGATGTACGGCAACCACCCGTTCCACTGCGACAAGGTCCACGGCACCCTGAACATGCACGATGCCATCAAGCATTCGTGCGACATCTATTTCTACCAGACCGCCGTGGCCGTCGGGCCGGACCGCATGGCCGCCATGGCGCGCCGCCTGGGCCTGGGCGGCGTCTTCAACATCGGCATCGAGGGCCAGAGCCCCGGCCTTGTGCCCGATCCGGCCTGGAAACGGGAATACTTCAAGAAGAACCCCAATCCGCAAAGCCGTATCTGGTATCCGGGCGAGACGCCCAGTGTCGGCATCGGGCAGGGGGCCCTGACCGTCAACGCTCTGCAGCAGTGCGTGATGGTCTCGCTCCTGGCCAACGGGAACAAGGCGCTGATGCCGCGGCTGATCCGCTCGATCGGCGGCGTTGAACAACCGTCTGGCGCGGCCGTGCCGGACCTGAAGATTCCGCCCGAGCAGATCGCCATCATCCATTCGGCCATGTGGGCGGTGATCAATGACGGCGGCACCGCTGGCAGCGTGCCCAAGATCGATCTGGGCCCCATCGCCATGGCCGGCAAGACCGGCACCGCCCAGGTCCAGGGTTTCGGCGCGGGCTCGCGCAAGACCGAAGGGCTGGGGTGGAAGATGCGCGAAAACGCCTGGTTCGTCTGTTTCGCACCGGCCGACGATCCGCGCTACGCCATGTCGGTGCTGGTCGAGCATGGTGGTTTCGGCGCCTCGGCCGCCGCGCCCAAGGCGCGCGAGATCATGCGCGTCGCCCTGCTGAAAGACCCGCAAATCCTCGAACGCATCAAGAACCCGGCCTCGTTCACGCCGCCCGTTCCGCTACAGGCGCCCGCCGCCCCGGCAGCGCCTGCCGCCGCCGACGCCAACCCCGATGAGGATTCCGGCCGATGACCGCCAGCGCCATGTCGCAAGCCGGCGAGCGCGATCGCGCCACGGTCAAGTTCGGCGAGATCGACTGGGTGTTGTTCACCGTCCTGTGCCTGATCGGCGCGGCCGGCATCGCCATGCTCTATTCCATCGCTGGCCTGAACTGGGAGCCGTGGGCGCTGAAGCAGATCCTGCGTTTTGGCGTCGGCGTCATTCTGATGCTGGTCCTGGCCCTGATCAGCCTGCGGGTCTGGTCCTTCGTCGCCTATCCGCTCTACGGCCTGGCGGTGCTGCTGCTGGTGGCGGTCAAGGTGCACGGCGAGACCACCCTGGGCGCCGAGCGCTGGCTGCATCTGGGGCCCCTGCGCCTTCAGCCCTCCGAGATCATGAAGATCGCCCTGGTTCTGGCCCTGGCGCGGTTCTACCAGACCATCACGGCGAAAGAGGCCAACCTGTCGTGGAAGCTGGCCATTCCGGCCGGCATGACGCTGCTGCCTTTCATTCTGGTCGTCACCCAGCCCGACCTGGGCACGGCCATCCTGCTGCTGCTGACCGGCGGGGCGGTGATGATGGTGGCGGGCCTTAATCTCAAGCTCATCGCCGGCGGCATCGTCGCCGCGGCCATCCCGCCCATCGCCCTGATCGTCATGGGCGCGGACGAGCGGGAAAAGGTGATGTCGGTGGTGCTGTTCTTCCTCAAGCCCTATCAGCGCGACCGGGTGCTGACCTTCTTTGACTCCAGCAGCGATCCGGCCAGCACCGGCTATCAGATCATCCAGTCCAAGATCGCCATGGGCTCCGGCGGCCTGCTGGGTCGCGGCTACGGCCTGGGCTCGCAGAGCCACTTAAGCTTCATTCCGGAAAAACAAACCGACTTCATCTTCGCGACCTTCGCCGAGGAGTTCGGCTTTGTCGGCTGCGTCAGCCTGCTGTTCCTGTTCGCCCTGGCGATCTTCATCTCGCTGCGCATCGCCGCCGTCTCGCACAGCCATTTCGGGCGCCTGGCCGCCTCTGGCGTGACGGCGACCTTCGCCTTCTATGTGCTGATCAACGCGGCCATGGTCATGGGCCTGGCGCCGGTGGTGGGCACGCCCATGCCGATGCTGTCCTACGGCGGCACCATCATGCTGACCACCATGGTCGGCTTCGGTCTTGTCCAGGCCGTCCGCGTCCACCGCTACGATGAGGTTGGCAGTGGCAAGGGAAGTATCTTTTAGTGTCCAATGATCAGGGTTCGCCGTTGGTCCAACCGAAGGCCTAAACACAAAGGTCACTAAGGAGGCACGAAGGACACGAAGACCTTTGTGATCTTTGTGATTTTCTTTGTGGCCTTTGTGTTTAACGCGGCATTCGCCGCCGCCGCCCATGTTGCCGGTTATGCCTGGATTTTCAGCGCCGCGTCTGTCGCCCGCACCAGGCAGTCGATGATGCCTGGCTCGGTGGAGGCATGCCCCGCGTCCCAGACCACGTTCAGCTCGGCGTCCGGCCAGGCTTTGGAGAGCCGCCACGCCGAGGTCATCGGCGTGACCACGTCGAACCGGCCCTGCACAATCCAGCCTGGAATCCCCGCCAGCGCCGCGGCGTTGCGGACGATCCAGTCCTCTTCCGGGAAGAAGCCGTGGTTGATGAAATAGTGGCACTCGATCCGTGCGAAGGCGATGGTGAAGTCTTCTTCGTTGAACTTGGACGGCCGCGCCTCGGGCCCGCGCAGCGAGATGGTGTCGCCCTCCCACTGGCTCCAGGCGGCCGCGCAGCGCGCCTGGGCGCCGCGGTCGGAGCCCGTCAGGCGCTTGTAATAGGCGCTGACCATGTCGCTGCGCTCGCCCTCGGGGATCGGCGCTTCAAAACCCTCCCAGGCGTCGGGAAACATCATCGAGGCGCCGCGCTGGTAGAACCATTCCAGCTCCGGCCTGGTCAGCAGGAAGATGCCGCGCAGCACCAGGCCCTCGACCCGCTCGGGATGTTTGATGGCATAGGCCAGGGCCAGCGTTGATCCCCACGAGCCGCCAAACACCGTCCAGCGCTCGACGCCCAGGTGCATCCGCAGGCGCTCGATATCGTCGATCAGGTCCCAGGTGGTGTTGTTCTCCAGGCTGGCATAGGGCGTCGAGCGCCCGCAGCCGCGCTGGTCCATCAGCGCCATCCGCCAGCGTCTGGGATCGAAGAACCGCCGCATCGTCGGGTTGATCGCCCCGCCGGGGCCGCCGTGCAAAATCACGCAAGGCTTACCCGCGGGCGCGCCGCATTCCTCGTAATAGATCTCGTGGGCGCTGCCGGTCTTCAGCCAGCCGCGTGCGAAGGGCTCGTTTTCAGGAAACAGGCCCCGCCGCGCCGAAGCGCCGGCCGGTCCGTCGGATGATGTGCGGGGGCGGTCCATGCGGTGGAGACCTTACCCTGCATTGGCCCGTGGCAACCAGACCTCAATTAGCTTTCCGGTCGATCTCGAACGCCGCCCAGGCCAGGATCGCCCAGCCGATCAGGAAACTGACGCCGCCGAACGGCGTGATCGCGCCCACCCACCTGGGCGCGCCCAGGGCCAGGGCGATCAGGGAGCCGGAGAACAGCACAATGCCGGCCACGAAGAAGGCCGGAGCCAGCCGCGCTCGCCTGGCGCCCAGGGCCATGAACCCGGCGGACGCGAAGGTCGCCATCGCGTGCATGAAGTCATAGCTGGCGGCGGTCTTGATCAATTCTTTGGCGGCCGGGTCGACCATCACGTGGGCCGCGAACGCGCCCCAGGCTACGCCCAGGAACCCGCCCACGGCGGCCAGGCCCATCCACACGGGGCGCGTCCAGTATCGGTTCATCCCCATAGGTCCACCTCCGGCGGAAAGATCAGCGAGCCGTCATAGCGCAGGCCGGGCTCGCGGTCGCGGGCCAGCAGCAGGGGCCCGTCCAGGTCCACCACCGCCGCGCCCTGGGCGATGATCAGGGCTGGGGCCATGGACAGGGATGTGGCCACCATGCAGCCGGCCATGATCTCTACCCCCGCAGCCCGCGCCCGCGCGGCGACGTCGAGGGCCGCGGTCAACCCGCCCATCTTGTCCAGCTTGATGTTCACGCAGCCGTAGCGGCGCACGCACAGGTCCAGGTCATCCGGCGCATGCAGGCTTTCATCGGCGCACAGGGTGACGGGCGAGATATAGCCTTCAAGGGCCGCATCCTCGCCGGCCTTCAGGGGCTGTTCGATCAGGGTCACGCCCAGCCGGTCCAGGTCCGGCGCCGTGCGGCGCAACTCATCGAACGTCAGGGCCTCATTGGCGTCGACCACCAGCCGCGCGCGGGGCGCGGCGGCATGCACCGCTTCCACCCGGTCGACATCATCGCCGCCGCCGAGCTTGAGCTTCAGCCATGGCCGGTGGGCATTGGCGCGGGCGTGCTGCGCCATGACCTCCGGTTCCGCCAGACTGATTGTGAAACAGGTCTTGACCGGATCCAGCCGCGCCCGCCCGGCCAGTTGCCAGGCTCGCTTGCCCGCCTGCTTGGCCTCCAGGTCCCAGAAGGCGCAGTCCAGTGCGTTGCGCGCCGCGCCGGGCGGCAGCAGCCTCTGCAGAGCCGCGCGGTCGGCTCCGGCCTCGATGGCGGCGCGGACGGTCTGAATCGCGGCCATGACCTGATCGGCGGTCTCGCCGTAGCGCGGATAGGGCCGGCACTCGCCGCGGCCGCGGTTGTCGCCCGCTTCCAGTTCCACGACCACCAGCTCGATTTCGGTGACCGACCCGCGCGCGATGGTGAAGACGCCGTCGATGGGCCAGCGTTCGGCGCGGACGTTCAGTCTCACGCCGCCTCGCCGATCGCCGCGTCGATCAGCAGGAAGGCCCGGCCCTCGGGCGTGGCCAGCAGGGCGCCGATGGCGAATCCCTGGCGGTCGGCGCGCGCCGCATCGTCCAGCCGCGCGTTGAACCGGTCGCGGAACTCGGCCGCCTCGGCCCGTAGGATCGGCTCGGTCAGGATGGAGCGCGACAGCCGGCGCATGGCGACGGGGGCCAGCTTGCGGACGATTTCGCGGGCGCCGTTGTGGTCGCCCGACTGCAGAATCGGTGCGATCTCGTCCAGTCGGCTCAGCGGCAGCAGGGCGTCGGCGTCGATGCCCAGCTGGGAGATTTCATTCAGAATGCCCGACTGGGCCGATCGCGGCGCGGCGGCCTTGGGTCCGTCGTCGTCGATGGACGAGAGCAACTCGCGCCAGGTCCAGCCGTCGTCGTCGCCCTTGGGCTTGTCGGCGGGGGCCGGGCGCAGCGGCGGCGGCGGCGC
Source organism: uncultured Brevundimonas sp. (assembly GCA_964543805.1). Classification (GTDB taxonomy): domain Bacteria; phylum Pseudomonadota; class Alphaproteobacteria; order Caulobacterales; family Caulobacteraceae; genus UBA5005. The sequence continues at coordinate 3,744 of CAZJBC010000073.1, read as the reverse complement.
GACGGCCGGCGCGGGCGGCTGGACCGCGGCGTTCAGCTCGGACTCGAACTCCGAATCCGTGGCGGTCGGGGTCAGCCTCAGGCGCGAGCGCAGGGCGTCCGGCTCGGCCGCGGGCGCCGGCGATCCGGCCGGGGGCGGCGGGGCTTCAAACGCCGGACGAGCCGGAGCGGGCGCGGGGGCCGGGCGAGCGGGGCGGGCCGCCGGCGCGCCGCCGCCGGCGCCCATCAGGCGCACCGCCTCGCTGAGCATTTCGTAGTTGCGCCGCACCCGCTCCTGGAAGGCCGCGTCAATCGCCTGGGTTTCTTCGGCCGCCTTGCGGGCCGAGCCCAGCAGGTCTTCGACCCCCAGAGCGACCGCGGCTTTCACCTCGGCGGTGCGCGCCTGGGCCTCGGCCGGCAGGCTGGCGGTCCGGCTGTCCAGTTCAGACAGCAGGGCTTCCAGTTGTTCGACCGTCGACTTGGCCGCATCGAGGCCTTCGACCAGCCGCGTACTGGCCCGTTTGCCGGCTTCCTCGACCAGGCTGACCGACTGATCGATCAGGGCCTTGGCCTCGTTCAGGCGCGATTCAAATGTCGCGTCGGCCTTTTGTCCGGCCGAGAACGCGGCCTCGCTCAACTGTTCGATCTTCAGCCGGGCGCTTTCCGCCTGGCTTTCCGTCGCCGCCCTGGCCTCGGCCGCGGCGCGGGCCAGGCCCTCGATGGTCTTTTCGGCTTCCTCGCTGAAGGACTCGCGCTCGTGGCGGGCGGCTTCGGACAGGGCGCCGATGGATTTAAGGGTGGAGGCGCCGAAGAGGTCGCGTTCTTCCGCAGCGGCGTCGGCGACCTCGCGGAACTGTTCGGCGGTGACCGACACCAGATCGCGTAGCGACTGGCCGCTGGCCTGGGTGTTGGCGCCCAGTTCGGCCGCGCCCTCGCGCAGCTGGCTCAAGACTTCGCTCAACTGGGCCTGCTGGCTTTCGACCTGGGCGGCAAAGCCTTCCTGTTCCTCGCGCAGCGCGTGGCTGACCGAGACGATAGCAGCGCGCTGATCGGCCAGGCTGTCCTCGGCCCCGCGCACCTGTTCGACCACGAAGGCGCCGGCCGTCTTCAGCCGGATCGCCTGGCGCGACAAGTCCTCGCCCGCCGAGCGCGCGGCCTCGGTGGCCTCGCCGGCGGCGGCGGCCAGGTCGCCGGCCCGGGCGGTCAAGGATGCTTCGGCTTCGCGGATCTGGGTTTCGGCCAGGTCAGACGCTTCGGCCACCATCCGCGCCTGGCGGGCGATGGCCTCTTCGGTCTGGCCGACCTGGCGTTCCAGCGTAGCCGACAGGGTCTCCAGCGCCCGGCGCTCATCGCCGATCGACTGGGTCAGGGCCGCAGCCGTGCGGGCAGAGCTCGCGGCCGCATCGACCAGCCGGGCCGTCTCGGCCGAAAGCACTTCGCGCAGCGTCACGAGTTCGTGGCGCGCCTGGGCGGCGGCGCTGACGGCGCTGTCAATCTCGACCTTGATCAGCTCGACCGCCTGGCCGGTTTCGTGGGCCGCCAGGGCGGCGGGGCGGACCATGTCCTCGGCCTGGGCGCGGGCCAGACGAGCCTCGGCAGCCAGGCGTGAGCCTTGCGCCGCGGCATAGGCGATCACCCAGAAGGTGACGATCATGCCAAGGGCGATAATGGCCAGCACTGTCATGGCCAGGGGCTCGAGCGTCAGGGGCGCAAGGCCGCCGACATAGCCCTGGAAGAAGGCGGCCAGCAGGGCGATCCAGGTGATCGAGGCGATCGCCGCCAGGGCGTATACCCAGCGGCCGCCCTGTTTCGCCGCCTTGGCCGCCGGATCGCGGTGGGCGGGCAGGTTGGGCGTGGCGGGCGCGGTCTTGACGACCTTCGCCGGTTTGGCGGCCTTGCGGGCGATGGCGGTCGAGATCGGCGTCTCGCCTGCGGCTTCGGCGCTCGTTGCGGCCGGCGTTTCAGGTTCAGGGGCGGGCGTGGCCTCGCCTTCGAAGATTCCTTCCGGACCCGTCTCGACATCCGGCTTGACGATGTCCAGGTCGCCGTCCGGTTCGGCGTCGATCTCGGGGTCGGCGTCGGGCTCTTCGGTGCGCGCGGCTTCGGCCTCAAGCGGCGCCGGCTCGGCGTCGCCCGTAAAGTTGGCCGGTGTTGGTCTCTTGCGCTTCATGCGCCCCCAAATTCCAGTGTGCGAAGGCGAAAATCAGCCCCTGAACCTCGCGCTCCTCGCGAAATAACCACGCCCGCGCGAGCGCCGCAAACCGTCCTTGTGCTCAGGATCGCGAAAACGGCGAATAGGCCGCGGTCAGGGCTTCAATCTCCTGGCTGACGGCGGCGCGTTCCTGCTCCAGATAGCGCGCGACGGGACCGCGCAGGGCCGGATCGGCGATGTAGTGGGCCGAATAGACCGGGGTCGGCAGATAGCCGCGCGAGATCTTGTGCGAGCCCTGCGCGCCGGCCTCCACCCGCGACAGGCCGGCTCGAATCGCAAAATCGATGGCCTGATAGTAGCAAAGCTCAAAATGCAGGAAGGGGATGTCTTCCGTGGCGCCCCAGTTGCGGCCGTAGAGCGCATCGCGGCCGATCAGGTTCAGGGCCCCGGCGATCCAGCGATCGCCCCGCCGGGCCATGATCAGCAGCACGCTGTCCGCCATCCGCTCGCCCAAGAGGCTGAAAAACAAGCGGTTCAGATAGGGCCGGCCCCATTTGCGCGAGCCGGTGTCCATGTAGAAGGCGAAAAAGGCGTCCCAGTGCTCTTCGGTGACGTCCCTGCCGGTCAGGGCGCAGATTTCCAGACCCTCCTGCGCCAATCGCCGTTCGCGCCGGATGGTCTTGCGGTGGCTGGAGGACAGGGCGGCGAGGAAATTATCGAAGGTCGCATAGCCGTTGTTTTGCCAGTGGAACTGCTGGTCCTGGCGCAGCAGCAGGCCGGCTTCCCCGGCCATCCGCCATTCAGGCTCTTCCAGAAAGGTGATATGCAGGGACGAGGCGTGCAGCTGCCCCGTCAGGTCGGCGGCGGCGTCAAGCAGGGCGCGTTGTTCAGCTGCGTCCGCCGCGATCAGCCGCGGGCCAGTGGCCGGCGTGAACGGAACTGCGCTCTGCAGCTTGGGATAATAGCGCCCGCCCGCCCGCTCATAGGCCTCGGCCCAGGCATGGTCGAAGACGTATTCGCCCTGGCTGTGGGATTTCAGATAGAGCGGCATGACTCCGGCGGGCGATTTCAGATGGCATGGCCGCCAACCGGCGCGGGCCGAAACGCAGCCGCTTTCTTCCAGGCTGTGCAGGAAGTCATAGGCGACAAAGGGGTTGCCCGACGGTCCGGCGGCGGCGTCCCAGGCGGCCTGGCCGATGTCGGCGACGCTGGAATGGACGGAGACTTCCACTCGATCAGAGCCTTACATAAATTCCTTCTCCCCTTGCGGGAGAAGGTGGCCGCGAAGCGGCCGGATGAGGGGTCGCGCCGGTCTCTCCGACCTGGGCCTGAGCGGTAGCCGGTGTTGAGGGTTCAGCGCGACCCCTCATCCGTCATGCTCCGCATGACACCTTCTCCCACAAGGGGAGAAGGAAAATATCAACGTCGTCCGTTCTTTCAGGGCTCGAACCCCTCGAAGATCATGTTGTCGGCGCAGGCTTTCGTCTTCGCCCATTCGTCGGCCGAGCGCATGGTCCAGACAATCACCGGCTTGCCCTTCGCGCGTTGGGCGGCGGCGGCCTTGCCGGCGACGATGTCCGAGCCCAGCACCAGGAAGTGCGGCTTGGCCAGGCC
>CAZJBC010000072.1:0-10841 GCA_964543805.1 uncultured Brevundimonas sp. | reverse complement strand
GGCGATGCGCAGGGCGTAGCATTTCTTGCCCAGCAGGGCGTTGCCGCCGTAGCCCGAGCCATAGGACCAGATTTCGCGGCTTTCCGGGAAATGGACGATGTATTTGATCTCATTGCACGGCCAGGCGACGTCGGCCTGGCCCGCTTCCAGCGGCATGCCAACCGAGTGCAGGGCCGGCACAAAAAAGCCGTCCTCGCCGATTTCGTCGAGGGCGGCTTTTCCCATCCGCGTCATGATGCGCATGGACAGGGCTACATAGGCCGAATCGGTAATCTCGACGCCTAGCTGGGAAATCGACGAGCCCAGCGGGCCCATGGAGAAGGGCACGACATACATCGTGCGGCCTTTCATGCAGCCCTTGAACAGGTCCTTCAGATCCTCGCGCATTTCAGCGGGGTCGAGCCAGTTGTTGGTCGGGCCGGCGTCTTCCTGCCTTTCCGAACAGATGAAGGTTCGGCTTTCAACCCGGGCCACGTCGCGCGGATCCGAGACGGCGTAGAAGGAATTGGGACGTTTGGCGGGATTGAGCTGTTTGATCGTGCCGGCGGCGACCAGTTCGCCGGTCAGCCGGTTCCATTCGTCCTCGGAGCCGTCACACCAGACGACGCGGTCAGGCTGGGTCAGCTGTGCGGTCTGGCGCACCCACTCGATCAGGCGATTGTGCCGGGTCGGCGCCTGATCAAGTCCGGGGATGGTCGCACCGTTCATCTAGGCGTCTCCAAGGCTTGTTATCGTTCGGCGCCGGCGGCGATACGCCGGAGTCCGGAAAGTGGCGCCTCTTAGGCGGAACGCCAAGCCAATACAACATCGCGGCGGTCTCAAAACCTTAATAAGACCGCTTTCTCCCCAGCTTTCAGGAGGTTGCCGGGAAGGGTCCGCGAGCCCGCGCGATTCAAACAATTGTTCGGGCCCGCTTGAGCCTCATGCCGAGTTGACGCTAGGTTAGTCCGCAATCGAGAACGCGGCCAAAGTTCCGCAATGATCCTTGGGAGGATTGGATGAGCGCGACCTACGGGATTCGCAAGGCGGCCCTGCTGGCCGCTTGCCTGGGCTTGAGCGGCGTGGCCGGTCTGGCCTGGTCGCAACCGCCGGCGGCGGGACCGGCTGCCCCCGGCCGGGCCGGAGCGCCGGGCGGTCCGGGCCGCGGGCCTCAGCCGGGCGGGGTCTATACCGGTCCGATCATCATTTCCGACGGGCGGGTGGCCGCCAATGCGGCGGGCCTGGCCAATCAGTCGACCGCGCCGGAATGGAAACGCGATGCGACCCTGCCCGAGGACTGGGTCTATAAACTCGCCGAAGGAGTTACGACCCGCCAGGTCAGCTTCTATGTCGACGGCGGCACGCGCCTGCAGGGCACCCTGTTCCTGCCCAAGGGCTTTGACCCCGTTCACAAGCGCTATCCGGCCATCGTCGTCGGCCACGGCATCAACGCCATCGCCGTCGGCATCGAAAAGTTCGCCGCCCGATTCGCTGACCGCGGCTTCGTAGCCCTGGCCATCGACTACCAGAGCTATGGCTATTCCGACTCCGGCTCGGACGAGCTGCAGTTGTTGACCAGCGATGACAGCACCGACGCCAACCTGGTCACAGCCCGCAGCGCCCCGGTTCGCGTCAAGCGCACCAATCTCAACAATGTGCACGAGATCGACGATTTCCGCGCCGCCATCTCGTTCATCCAGGGCGAGCCGGGGATCGATCCCGAGCGCATCGGCACCTGGGCGACCAGCAACGGCGGCATTGTCACCTCGGCCCTGATCGGCATCGACGGCCGCTCGAAAGCCACCGCGATTCAGGTGATGGGCAACCAGCCCGCGCCCTGGCGGCCGGTGACGCTGACGGGTCCGGCGCTGGAAGACGCCATCAAGCGGGTGAAGACCGGCCAGGGCGGCGAGACGACGGCGGGTTTTTCCTTCCCGACCAATGTCGACGCCTATTACACTACGCGCAATCGCGACGTTCAGGCCGGCGCCCTGGTGCCGCGTATCCGGGCTACGACGCCAGTCCTTTTCCTGCCGGCCGAGCACGACGAGCTCGCCGCCGGCGGCAATCGCCCGGCCCTGGCCGAATCGGCCGCCCTGACCGCCCAGGGCGTGCCCTCCCAGGTCATCACCCTGCCGGGCTTGACCCACTTCCAGGCCTATTCGGGACCCGCCTTCGAGGTCAGCGCCGGATCCAGCGCCGACTGGTACGACAAGTTCCTGGGCGCGCCTCAGCCCGCGCCCGCCGCCGCCCATGCGGCCGCCGCCAAACCCGCCGCCGCCAAGGGGAGCAAGTAGAATGACCCGCACCTTCGCCCTCGCCCTTTGCGCCAGCCTGTGTCTAGGCGCCGCCGCCGAGGCCCAGAGCCTCAAGGCGCCCGTCGCCCTGACCGCGACCTCGCCTCTGCCGTCCGGCGTCAAACTGACCGAGGCCCGCTGGTACTCCGAACAGGTCGAGGTCTCGGGCCGCCTGTTCACCCCCGCCAACTTCTCCGGAACCAGCAACGCCCGCGCCGTGGTGCTGGCGCCCGCCTGGGGCCAGACCGCCCAGAGCCTGGACGCCTATGCCGAGGCGCTGGCCGCCAAGGGCATCGTCGCCCTGGCCGTGGATTACCGCGGCTGGGGCCGCTCAGGCGGCTTCATCTATCTGAATGAGCGGCTGGACACCTACGACAAGCTGCGCTTTTCGGACCGGACCCCCAAGCTGATCATCCGCCGCGGCCGGCTGGAGCCCGAGCTGCAGATCCAGGACGTGCGCAACGCCATCACCTATCTCGACAGCATCCCCGGCGTTGATCGCGGCAAGATCGGCATGGTCGGCGTCGACATGGCCGGCGGGCATGTGATCTCGGTGCTGGGCATGGATGCACGGGTCAAGGCTGGCGTCGCCGTTACGCCGATCATCGCCGGCAAGGGCGTCGAGCAGAAGTCCTATATCCCGAGCGCCGCGACCCGGGCCGACATGATCCGCCTGGCCCGCAACGGCGCCCCGCCCACGACACCCGAAGCGGCCAAGGCCCGCAACGCCCTGGAAAGCCGGATCGCCGTGGCCGAATACCGGCCCTTCTGGCGCCTCGACGCCATTCCCGCCACCGACGCGGTGCAGTTCATCGTCGCCGGGGCCGATGAAAAGGTGAAGACCGCCGACAACGCCCAGGCCGCGGCCGATGCGCTGAAGGGCTCCAAGGACGTCCACGTCATCGCCGGGGCCAAACATGCCCTGACCGCGGCCCAGACCGCCGAGGCGGCCCGCACCGCCGCCGACTGGCTGGCGTCCAAACTTTAGGCCATTCGCAAAAGGAAAAAGGGCGCGGAAGCTGATGCTTCCGCGCCCCATCTCCTAAAGCACAGCCCCGCTTGGGGCCGGGCCCCTATTCGTGCAGGGCTTCGCCGTGCAGGACGGAGTCGAGACCTTCGACTTCTTCCTCTTCGGTAACCACCAGGCCCGTGGTGAACTTGCAGATCACCAGGATGACCAGGGTCATCACCGCAGTGTAGACGATCGTCACGCCCACGCCCTTGGCCTGGGTCACGATGCTGTGAGCCATGCCGACCGGGTTGATGGCCGCGTCCGCCAGCACGCCCGTCAGCAGGGCGCCGATGACGCCGCCGATGCCGTGTACGCCGAAGGCGTCCAGGCTGTCGTCGTACTTGAACAGCTTCTTGATCCACACCGCGCCGATGTAGCAGCCCGCGCCAGCGGCCAGGCCGATGATCAGGGCGCCTTGCGGGTTCACAAAGCCGGAGGCCGGAGTGATGGCGACCAGACCGGCCACCGCGCCCGAGGCCAGACCCAGCATGCTGGGCTTCTTGCGCTCGATCCATTCAACCGCCATCCAGGACAGGGCCGCAACCGCGGTCGCCACCTGGGTGTTGGTCATGGCCGCACCGGCCAGGGCGTTGGAGCCAACGGCCGAACCGGCGTTGAAGCCGAACCAGCCGACCCACAGCAGGCTGGCGCCGATCATGGTGAAGACCAGATTGTTCGGCGCCATGTTCTCGCTGCCGAGACCCTTACGCTTGCGCATGAACAGGGCGCACATCAGGCCGGCGACGCCAGCATTGATGTGAACCACGGTGCCGCCCGCGAAGTCGAGGACCGGAGGCGTCGCGCCGCCCAGGAAGCCGCCGCCCCAAACCCAGTGAGCGATCGGGCAGTAGACCGCGACCAGCCACAGAGCGTTGAACAGCAGCATGCCCGAGAACTTCATCCGCTCGGCGTAGGCGCCGCAGATGAGGGCAGGGGTGATGATCGCGAAGGTCATCTGGAACATCATGAAGACGTATTCCGGGATGGTCGTGGCCGCCCCGGCGATCATGTAGGGCTTGTCCATGGTGATGCCACCGAGCATGAAGTTGCCCAGGCCGCCCCACCATTTGTTCATCGAGGCGTCGGCGTTGGTGCCGAACGCGATCGAGTAACCAACGACCATCCACAGCACCGTCACCACACAGGTGATGGCGAAGGACTGAGCGACGGTGGCGATGACGTTCTTGCGGCGAACCATGCCGCCGTAGAACAGCGCCAGACCGGGGATGGTCATCATCAGCACCAGGGCCGTCGAGGTCAGCATCCAGGCCGTGTCGCCGTGATCGGGACTGGCGTTGGAGTTGGCCGGCGGCGCAGCTGGCGCCGCGGCCGGAGCAGGCGCTGCCGCGGCCGGAGCCGCTGCGGCGTCAGGCGCGGGTGTTGCGGCCGGAGCTGCGGCCGGCGCTGCGGGTGCAGCGGCGGCCGGCGCGGGGGCCGGTTGGGCGAAGGCAGGCAGCTCGCTCATCAGCGGCGCCCCCGCTATCGCGGCGACGAGCATGACGCTCGCGAGCCTGTTGAAGCCAAGTATTTTCATAAGTTTGGTCCCCTTGTCCCGAGATGCCTAAAGCGCCGCAGAGCCGGATTCGCCGGTGCGGATACGCACGGCGGATTCGACGCTGAGCACAAAGATTTTGCCGTCACCGATCTTGCCGGTGCCCGCCGCGGCCTTGATGGCCTCGACTGCGCCCGCGACGGCGGCGTCATCGACGACCGCCTCAAGCTTTACCTTGGGCACGAAGTTCACTTGATATTCGGCGCCACGGTAGATTTCGGTCTGGCCCTTTTGGCGGCCATAGCCTTTGACTTCCGAGACCGTCAGGCCTTCGACACCCGCCTTGACGAGCGCTTCGCGCACGTCATCGAGCTTGAACGGCTTGACGATCGCTATGATGAGTTTCATCCGCCTTGCCGGAACGCCGTCAAGCATTCCGCCCCTTGTTTGTGTTGATCCCAGCGTGTCGCCACACCAGCGAAGCCCGCGAGACCCCGTTTTCAGGGGGGTCGCATAAAGGCAGGCGAACGCTAGCGGGCCGGGCCGGGAGTTAACGGTTCCCGCCCTCCCGAATGCCCGCTTTATGGACAGGAGCCGGTTTGTTGAGCGCCCGCACGCCGCGAAGCTCAATTTATGGGCAGAAAAGTCTCGCGGAGGCTCGCCTCAGGGGGGAAAAGCGGCCGAGCCGGCAGGCGTTCATTCCGGTGATTAAACTTTTTAGAGGCGTGAGATTCCGCCCGATGCTATCAAAACCGCAGTATCGGAGGGGAATTGGGGGCTATGGGGGATCCCGCCGCGCCGGCGCCGGATACGGTGGCCCAGGGTTTGGCCGCAGCGCATCAGGCGCTGTTGAAGCGGCGCGACCTGCAATTCGACCTGCCGGGCCTCGTTCAGCAACCGCCGCGCGATCCGCCGGGCTGGCTGAAGGCCATTCTCGAGTTTCTGGCCCACATGTTCGTCGGCCTGGCGCCGTTGCTCGACTTTCTGTTCTGGGGTCTGGTCGCGGCCGCCGTGGCCGGCGTCCTCTACCTGATCGTCCGCGAGGTCGGGTGGGGGGACATGATCGGCAAGTCGCGCAAGAAGGCGCTGAACGCCGACTACCGCCCAGAGGCCTCTTTGGCCAAGGCCCTGTTGGCCGACGCCGACGAACTGGCCGCCCAGGGGCGATTCGACGAGGCGGTTCACATCCTGTTGCTCCGCAGCATCGACGACATGCAGCGGTTTCGTCCCGGCTCTGTCCGGCCGGCGGCGACCAGTCGCGACATCGCCGGGCTGGATGTGCTGCCGCAGGCGGCGCGGCCCGCGTTCGCCGCCATGGCCGAGCGGGTTGAGATCAGCCTGTTCGGCGCCCGGCCTGTGGACGCCGCCGGCTTCGCCCAGACCAGGGCTGACTACGAAGCCTTCGCCTTTCCGACGGCGTGGACGTGAGCGCCGCCGCCGCCCCCCGGGAGGGCGCCAGTCTTTTTGTCCCCTCCGTTGTCATCGGCGTGACGCTGATGGGCCTGCTGGCCGTCATCGCCTATATCGTGCTGGGCGCCTTCGAGCCTGATTTCGAGACCGGCGACGACGGCGGCGCTCACGCCTTGTCCAAGTCGGCGGTCGGCTATTCGGGGCTGGTCACTCTGCTCAACGCCATGGGCAGACCGGCGATGATCGCGCGCGGCGACGTGAGCGCCGGCGATCAGACCAACGCCATCATGATCCTAACCATCGACCAGGGCGATCCGACCACCAAGCTCGGCGAGCTTCCCACGACCCGTGCGTTTCGGGGGCCGGTCCTGGAGGTGCTGCCTAAATGGGACACCGTGCCGACGCTGCACCGTGGCTGGGTGCAAAAGACCGGCCTTAGAAAGGTCGACGCCGATACCTGGATCGGGCCCACCTCTCCCCCAGACGCGGACGCCGATCCGGACGAAGACGCCCCCCGCCCGCCGCGCCCTTCGACGCCGGCCGGCGCCGAAAAGCCACGCATTGAATTGACCCAGGCCACGGGCAAAGCCAACCACAGGCTACACTATGCCGACGCCGGGGCGTCCTCGATCCAGGTCGACACCGGGATCATCGACAGCTTTCAGACCTTCAAGACCGCCCCGGGGTGGAAGCCGGTGATCGTTGACGAGACCGGCGCCACGGTGCTCGCCTCGCACAACGGCGGCTCGGAGTTCGCCCTTTCTGAGCCTGACCTGATCAACAATCACGGTCTGGCGGACCTGACCACCGCCAATGCGGGCCTGTTCATCGTCCGCGTCGTCAGTCCGCAGGGCGCCGTATTCTTCGACGTCACGCTCAATGGATTCGAACGCTCCCGCTCGGCCTTGAAGCTGATGTTCGAGCCGCCTTTCCTGGCCGCCACCCTGTGCGCCTTCGCCGCCGCCCTGATGATGATCTGGCACGCCATGGTGCGTTTCGGCGCGCCGCGCCGGGCGTCGCGCGAGTTGGCCATGGGCAAGCAGGCGCTGGCGGACAACCAGGCCGGCCTGATCCGCATGGCGCACCGCGAACATCGCATGGGCGGCCGCTATGTCTCGGTGGTGCGCGGCATCGCAGCCCGCGCCGTCGGCGCCCCGCGCGAGCTTGCAGGATCCGCCCTGGACGCCTTTCTGGACCGTCTGGGCGGCCAGGGCCGCACCACCGAGGCCCTGTCGCAACTTCACGCCGCCGCCGAAGCGGCCCGGAACAATGCTGAATTGATGGATGCAGCCACGCGGCTGTACCGATGGAGACTGGAGATGACCCGTGAATCTAACTGACGCCCAGGCCCTGGCCGGCAAGATCCGGTCCGAAATCGGCAAGGCCGTGGTCGGCCAGCACGACACCATCGACCTGATGCTGACCAGCTTGTTCGCCGGCGGCCACATCCTGCTGGAAGGGGCGCCGGGCACGGCCAAGACCTTCCTGGCCCAGAGCCTGGCCCGCACCCTTGGCCTGCAGTTTGGCCGCATCCAGTTTACCCCGGACCTGATGCCGGGCGACATCCTGGGCGCCAATCTGTTCAATTTCCAGACCAGCAAGTTCACCCTTACCCGGGGGCCGATCTTCTGCGACCTGCTGCTGGCCGACGAGATCAACCGCACGCCGCCCAAGACCCAGGCCGCCCTGCTGGAAGCCATGCAGGAGCGCAAGGTCACCCTGGACGGCCAGGTGCACAAACTGCCGCCCCGCTTCATGGTGGTGGCGACCCAGAACCCCCTGGAACAGCAGGGCACCTATCCGCTGCCGGAAGCCCAGCTGGACCGGTTCCTGTTCAAACAGGTCCTGGCCTATCCCTCGGCTGAGGAAGAGCGGCGCATCGTCGCCACTCACGGCCAGCGCACCGGCACGCCTGATCCGGCCGAACTGGGGGTGGAAGCGGTAGCCGACGCCAAGACCATCGAGGCGGTTGTCGATCTGGTCGCCACCATCCGTCTGGCCGATGAGATCATCGACTATGTGGTGCGGCTGGCCCGCGCCACCCGTGAGACCGCCGACCTGGAGGCCGGCGTCTCGCCCCGCGGCGGCGCGATGCTGGCCACGGCCGCCCGCGCCCGGGCGGTGTTGCAGGGCCGCGACTATGTGATCCCCGACGACGTCAAGGCCCTGGCCATTCCGGCCATGCGCCACCGGGTGGTGCTCTCGCCCGCGGCCGAGGTCGAGTCGCGCACGGCCGACCAGATCGTCGCGGCGATTGTCGAACAGATCGAGGCCCCGCGCTGATGCTCTACCCGACCCGCTTTGCAGTTCTGCTGATCGCCGCCGGCGCGCCCCTGAGCGTGCTGCTGGCGCTGACGCGGGCGCATATGTGGACGGTCGGCCTGGTCTGGATTGGCTTCGCGTTGTTTCTGATGCTGGCCGACGCGGTGCTCACCGCGCCCGGCCGATCGCTGGCCGTTCGGATCACGACGCCGCTCGGGCTCTACATCGGCCGGCCAGGCGAGATGCGCATCGACGCCGGCTTTTCCGGGCGCCTGTCGCCGCGCAGCGTCGACATCGCGGTCGAGACCAACGAGAAACTGTCCCTGCCCCAGGACCGCGGCCGCGCGCGGGTGGCGGAAGGCGGGGCCGCAGCCCTGTTTGAACTGGAGCCCCTGCGCCGCGGCATGGGCGTCCTCAGCGGCGTGTGGCTGCGCTGGCGCGGCCCGCTGGGCCTGGTCTGGCGTCAGCGCGTCCTGCGGCCGGCGCGGGACATTCCCGTCATTCCCAATATAGCCGGCGTGCGCGACGAGGCGATTCGCCTGTTCTCGCGCCAGGCCAGTTTCGGCATGAAGATCCAGCGCGACACCGGTGAAGGCGCCGAGTTCCACGCCCTGCGCGATTTCCAGCCGGGCATGGACGTGCGCACGGTCGACTGGAAACAGTCGGCGCGGCATGCCTCCCTGCTGGCCAAGGAGCATCACACAGAGCGCAACCACCACATCATTTTGGTGATCGATTCGGGGCGGACCATGAGCGAGCCGCTCGCCGGCCTGCCCCGCCTGGATCGGGCGCTGAACGCGGCTCTGCTGCTGGCGTTCGTGTCCCTGAAACTGGGCGACCGGGCCGGCCTGTTCGCCTTCGATTCGCGGGTCGAGGTCGCCAGCGGCGTGGTCTCCGGCGTGCGGGGTTTTGCCGCCCTGCAGCGGCTGGCGGCCGGCATCGACTATTCCACCGAAGAGACCAATTTCACGCTTGGCCTTTCGACCCTGGCCGGCCGGCTGGAGCGCCGCTCGCTGATCGTCATCTTCACCGATTTCCCCGACTCGGTCAGCGCCGAGATGATGATCGAGAACATGGGCTTGCTGCTGAGGCGCCACCTGGTGCTGTTCGTCGCCATGCGCGACGTCGATCTGGAGGCCATGGCCCGGGCCGAACCCGAATCGCCGCAGGACGTCTCTCGGGCGGTGACCGCCGGCGCGCTGCTGCGCGAGCGCGAGACGGTGCTGTTGCGCCTGCGCCGGCTGGGCGTCGAAGTGCTCGAAGCGCCGCTTAACGCCCTGGGCCCTGAACTGATCAGCGCCTATCTGGCGCTCAAGCAAAGGAACGCGCTGTGAACGGCGCCCTGCGCAGCGAGCGGTTCCGCACGGAGCGGGAGGACGACTGGCGCGCCCTGGACCGGCTGCTGAAGAGGATCGAGTCGCGGTCGGTGCGCAGCCTCAGCGACGATGAGCTGATGGCCCTGCCCGTGCTCTATCGCTCAGCCATGTCGGCCCTGGCCAGCGCGCGGGCGACGTCGCTGGATGCGGCCTTGACCCGCTATCTCGAGAGCCTGTGTTCGCGGGCCTATTATTTTGTCTATGGCGTGAGGGCGCGGCCTTTCGAGCGCCTGATCGCCTACCTGGCCCGCGACCTGCCACGCGAGGTCAGCTCCCTGTGGCGCGAGACCCTGGTGTCGCTCACCCTGGGGGCCGTTGGCGCAATCATCGCCTATGTGCTCGTGATCCGTGATCCAGACCTGTTCTATTCCTTCATGGACCGGAACCTGGCGGCGGGGCGCGATCCATCGGCGACGACGGAATTCCTGCGAAGCACCCTCTACCACGGCAGCCTCAAGGACAGCCTGGGTCTGCTTTCATCATTCCTCTTCACCCACAACGCCCAGATCGCCCTGGGCGCCTTCGCCCTGGGGTTCGTGCTTTGCCTGCCCACGGCTTTTCTGGTCACCGCCAATGGCTGCATGCTGGGCGCGTTCATCGCCCTGTTCGTCAGCAAGGGGCTGGGGTTTGAGGCGGGCGGCTGGCTCGCCATCCATGGCGTGACCGAGCTATCGGCCATCACCCTGGCCGGCGCCGCCGGCCTTCGCATCGGCTGGCGCGTGGGATTCCCCGGCGAATCATCGCGGCTGGAAGCCATGGTTGAGGCTGGACGCAAGGGCGCGATCGTCATGGGCGGCGTGATCATCATGCTGGCGTGCGCCGGCCTTTTGGAGGGGTTTGCGCGGCAGCTGATCAAGAATGATCTTGTCCGTTACGGCGTCGCGACGGCGACCGCCGTCTTCTGGATGACATATTTCTACCTGCCGCGCCGGGCGGTCCGCGATGGCCGATAGCGCTCAGACAAGGCCGGCGCGTACGCCCCGGCCGGCCAAGGCGCCGGCCAGCCTGCGTCG
>CAZJBC010000071.1:0-10857 GCA_964543805.1 uncultured Brevundimonas sp. | reverse complement strand
TCGGGCAGTACGACCTGGCGATCGCCGATTTCAGCAAGTCGATCCAGTACAATCCCCAGGGCGTCGCCGCCTATGTCGACCGGGGCGTCACCTATTCCGCACAACGCGATTTCCCTCACGCCATTGCCGATTTCAGCGCCGCGATCGGCCTTGATCCTCGCTCGGCGCCGGCCTACGCCGACCGGGGCTCGGCCTACCGGTCCCAGGGCGACCTGACCCGCGCCCTGGCCGATTTCAACCAGGCGATCGAGATCAACCCGCAACTGGCGCCCGCCTATGATGGCAGGGGTGTTGTCTATGCCCTGCAACGCGATTTCGCCCGCGCCATGCCCGACTTCGACAAGGCGATTCAACTCAGCCCTGAAACGGCCGGACTCCACGGCAATCGCGGCAACGCCTACCGAACGCAGAATGATTTTACCCACGCATTGGCCGACTTCGACAAAGCGATTCAGCTCGACCCGCGGGCGCCTTCGGGCTTTGGAGGGCGCGCGGCGGTCTATCTCGGCCAGCGCGATTTTGCTCGCGCGGTCTCCGATCTTGATCAGGCGATCCGATTGGCGCCGACGAATGCGGACTATTATGTCGCCCGCGGCACCGCGCGGCGCGCTCTGAACGACCTGACCAACGCGGCGGCAGACTTTGACCAGGCCGTCCGGCTCAACCCGGCGTCGGCTGACGCCTTTTATGGTCGTGGCGACGTCTTTCTTGGCCAAGGCAATACGGCGCGCGCCATCACCGATTTCAGCGAATCCCTGCGCCTTCGGCCGCAGCAATTTCCCCCTCTTTCGGGCCGCGGCGTGGCCTACAGTCTCGACGGGGACTACAACCACGCCATCGCGGACTTTGACGACGCTCTCAAGGTCAATCCGCAGAGCGCGGCGACCCTTTCAAACCGGGGCGGCGCCCACGCCAATCGGGGTGACTGGGCCGCGGCGATATCGGATCTCGACGACGCGATCCGGATCAGTCCGCAGCTTACGGCCGCCTATACGAACCGCTGCCGCACCCGCGCGATCTGGGGGCAGCAGCTGGATCTGGCCCTGGCGGACTGCACCGAGGCGCTGAAGCAACGGCCCAACGATGCAAACACGCTCTGGCTGCGCGGCCTGGCCAATTACCGCAAAGGCGCCTTTGAGGCGGCCTTCGCCGACTATGACGCCGCCGTCAAACTTGACGGACGAATCCTCAACGCCCTCTACGGACGGGGCGTCACCGCCCTGCGGCTCGGTCGCACCGAAGCCGGCCAGGCGGACATCGCCTCGGCCAATGGACGCGATCCCGCCGTCGCCGCGCGCATGGCCGGCTGGGGCATGACGCCCTAGAACCGATCAAACAGGCTCTAAATCAACGTGTTAGAGCGCGCCCGTCTTAGCCGCGTATGCCTAACCTGGCGCGCTTTAGCTCTCGGCCGCGCCCGGCCTGCCGTCCTCCACCCCCCATAACTTCAGGGTCGAGATGCCCGCATGCGGATCGCGCCGGTCGGAAATCGCACGGAACCGGGTTTCCATCCGGCCGGGCGAAAGCTGCGCGGTGATGTAGCCGTGGCTGCGGTTTTCGAAATAGCGGATGTGCGGATTGGCCGGCATCTCGGCGGCCAGGCTGTCGGCGGCCGGATCAGAGGTGATTGAACCGCCGACGAATTCGGTGGCGATGACCGGGCTGCCGGCCCGGGCGAAGTCGGCCTTCAGGTCGGTTGTAAACCAGGCGTGCATGTCGCCGCCGAAGAAGACCGGATTGTGCGGCCGGCTGGCGGTCAGGGCGTTCAGCATGCGGGCGCGGTTGGCCTCATAGCCTGACCAGCCGTCGGTGAAGGCGCCCGGCTCGCCCCGCGAGGTCTTCTCCGCCAGGGGCGCGACCAGCAGGTCCTGGGCGACAATCGTCCAGCGCGCGCGCCCGGATTTGAACCCATCGTATAGCCACTGTTCCTGGTTCTGCCCCAGCATGGTGCGAGACGCATCGTGCAGATCGGCGCAGCTGTCCGGCGCCACATGGCCGCGGCGCGAATTTCCGACCGGGCAGGGCTGGATGCTGCGATACTGGCGCCCGTCCAGCAGATGAATGTCGGCCAGGTCGCCATAGGCGAACCGGTCATAGACCCGCACCTCGGGCAGGTTGGCCATCACCCGGCGGCGCAACGGCATGTGCTCGTAAAAGGCCTGGTAAGCGGCGGCGCGGCGGGCGCGGAATTCCTCCACGGGAATCGTGCCGATCTGCGACCAGACATTGGAATAGTCGTTCTGCACCTCATGATCGTCCCAGGTGGCGATGCAGGGGGCGGCGGCATGCAGGGCCTGCAGATCGGGATCGGACTTTTGCAGGGCGTAACGGTTGCGATAGGCGCTTAAGCTCCGGCACTCGTCCTGGCGGTCGTGGCGGCGGACCAGATCAGTGCGCGAGGCCGCGTAGCTGTACTCATAGATATAGTCGCCCAGGAAGACGACCAGATCGGGGTTTTCGGCGGCCATGTGGCGATAGGCGGAAAACCAGCCGGCTTCCCAGTGGGCGCAGGAGGCGAAAGCAAGGCGCAGGCCGGCCAGGCGAGCGCCGGCGGCCGGCCCCGTGCGGGCTCGGCCGATCGGGCTCTGCACGCCCTGGGCGGTGAAGCGGTACCAGTAGGGCCGGTCGGGCTTGAGGCCTGCGACCTCGACGTGAACGGAGTGGGCCAGATCATTGTCCGCGACAGCCCGGCCTCGCGCCACGATCCCACGCAAGGCCTCATCCCCGGCGACTTCCCAGGCGACCTCGACCGGTCCGGACAGCCCGCCCTGTCCGTCGGGCGCGAGCGGCTGAGGCGCCAGCCGCGTCCAGATCACGAACCCGTCCGCGGACGGCGACCCCGACGCCACGCCCAGGGTGAAGGGCGACTCAGCGCCGCCGGCGAATCGTCCTGCCGCCAGCACGACGCCTGCCGCCGCTCCGCCGGCAATCAGTCTGCGCCTGTCCAGTCCGTCGCCCATAGGATCCCTCGAACGCCGACGCCTTATGGCACAGGCCGAAGTGGTTTCGCATCCCTCGACGGGCGGAAACCGGGCGGTCGCGGGCTGTCACAATTCCGCGTTGGAAACGTTGCATTACCGTCAAGGAATGGTCGCGCCAGCTTCATCACTGGCCATTAACCCCTCGTTCACGCGCCGCCGGAGCCAGCCTCCTGCGGCTTGGGGCCGATACGGCAAATCGAGAGCAGGGGGTCATCATGATCACGACACGGAACACGCTTTTTGCGGGTGCGGCTTTGGCCGCCCTCGCCACCACCTTCGCCGCCGGGGCGGCCAATGCCCAGGATGCGGTGCGGCCGAACAGCGCCCCGCCGCCGGTTGAAGCGCCGCCTGCTCCGCCGATGCAGCCGGTTCCCAACTGCCCCACCGCTTCTGGCCCCTGCATCACCGCTTCGACCCGCTGGAACGGCTCGCCGGAAGTGCGGGAGGAAGACCGCCGCTTCCACGTCAACGGCCGCTTCATGTACGACATGGCCTATACGGACGCCGACTATGCCAGCGCCGCCGGCTCGCCTTTCTTCCCGGGCTTGCGCTCTTACGCCCGCCGCGCCTTCCTCGGCGTCGACGGCCGCTTCACCGAACAATGGCGCTACAACATCAAGTTCGACTTCACCTTCGGCAACGGCGCGGGCAGCTCGGGCGCCGGCGCCAACCAGGCCGTTCAGATCAAGACCGACGACTTCTATCTGGAATACGGCGTCAACGCCGACACCTCGATCTTCGTCGGCAACACCAACGCCGTCTCGCCGATGGAGGATCGCGATTCGTCCCTGACCACGCCGTTCAACGAACGCTCGTTCCTGATCAGCGCCGGCGGCTTCGGCAAGAAGCCGGGCGTGGCCTTCTCCACCAACGGCGGCAACTGGTCGTGGGGCGTAGGCGTTCAGTCGAACGACGGCCTCGAAAAGCTCGACACCGCTTCTCTGGGTTCGGAAGCCGGCTTTGTCATCACCCGCGGCA
The DNA here is from genome assembly GCA_964543805.1 of uncultured Brevundimonas sp. Lineage (GTDB taxonomy): Bacteria > Pseudomonadota > Alphaproteobacteria > Caulobacterales > Caulobacteraceae > UBA5005. The sequence continues at coordinate 6,898 of CAZJBC010000071.1, read as the reverse complement.
CCTATGCGCCGATTTACATGAAGACTCCGGACGGCCTCCAGCTGCTGGCCTTCGGCGCCACGGCCCGCTATCGCGACGCCGGCTCGACTGCCGGAGGCGGCCGCACCGCGCTGTCCTATTCGCCGGGCGCGCTTTCCAACAAGGCGTCCAACAACGCCGGCACCAACAGCTTCGGCCAGGACATGTACTACGGCGGCGAAGTGGTCGCCCAGTACAACGCCTTCGGCGCTGATGGGGAGTATGGCCAGTTCCAGACCGGCCGCGGCGTCGACGCGACGGCCACCGGCTACTACGTCGACCTGTTCTGGTCGCCGACCGGCGAGTCGCGCAACTACAACGCCGCCGACGGCAGCTTCAAGAACGTCGTTCCTAACCGTTCCATGGGTTCGGACGGCGGCATCGGCCACGTCATGCTGTCGGCCCGCTATGAAAGCCTGAATCTGTCCGACGTGCACTTCGGCGCCAACCGCAACACGACCAGCGCCTGGACCGGCGGCATCACCCTGGTTCCGCTGGATCACATCAAGTTCCAGCTGAACTACTCGGACACCAAGATCGATTACACGGTCAACAATTCGACCCACAAGGACAACACCATCAAGGCCCTGACCCTGCGCAGCCAGCTGGACTGGTAGGCCGCGCGCCGACTGTCACCGCACTGTCACAAATCATGGCTAATCGCGATCATCAGGAGCTACCCAAATGAAGACGACCAACATCCTCAGTCGGCGCGTCGTTATCGGCGCTATGGCTGCGCTGACCGCCTTCGGCGCCGTCGCCGCCTTCGCGGCTGAATTTACCGGCGCAGGCGCGACCTTCCCCGCCCCCGTCTACACCCGCTGGGCTGAGCAGTACGGCACAGCCAGCGGCGATCGCCTGAACTATCAGGCCATCGGATCCGGAGCCGGTGTCACCCAGATTCTCAACCGAACGGTTGACTTTGGCGCCTCGGACGCCGCGGTCGCTCCCGAGCGTCTGGCCAGTCAGAGCCTCCTGCAGTTTCCCGCCGTCATCGGCGGCATCGCCATGGCCGTGAACATTCCTGGCGTTGACGGCAATGCGCTGAAACTGACCGGTCCGATCATCGGCGACATCTATCTGGGCAAGATCCGGATGTGGAACGACAAGGCGATTGCGGCGATCAATCCGGGCCTGGCCCTGCCTGCGCTGGCCATCGCGCCGGTCTATCGCTCGGACTCATCGGGCACGACCAACATTTTCACCGGCTACGTCGCCTCTGTGAACCTGGTGTTCAACACCTCGATCGGCGCAGGTAATTCCGTGTCCTGGCGTTCGGGCGTCGGCGCGCCGGGCAATGCGGGCGTCGCCGGCGGCATCCGCAATACGCGCGGCGGCATCGGCTATGTCGAGTTCGCCTATGCCGTGGAAAACAAGATGCAGACGCCGATGCTGCTCAATCGCTCGGGCCAGTACGTAAAGCCCAGCATCGAGGCCTTCGCGGCCGCGGCCTCTACAGCGAACTGGACCACGGCGCCGAACATGGCGGTCAGCATGAACAACACGACCGGCGCGACCAACTGGCCGATCGTGGGCCCGACCTACATCCTGCTGCCGAAGAACCCCTCCGACGGGGCCAGCGCCCTGCGGGTCATGAAGTTCTTCGACTGGGCCTTCAAAAACGGCAAGCCCGCCGCCGACCAGCTGAAGTACGTCATGCTGCCCGCAGCGGTGCAGGATCAGGTGCGCAAGCGCTGGTGCGATGTCAAAGAAGGCGGCAAGTCTGTCTGGACCGGCTGTCGCTAACGACCCTAAGATCAACCGGGCGGGGCAGCGATGTCCCGCCCGCTCGTTTTCTCCTCCTGACCGGTTAGGCCCCCTCCATGACCGCCGCGACCCTGGCCGGCCCGCATAAGCGAAGTCTCCACCTGGGCGACGCCGTCTTCAAAGGCCTGCTGTGGGGCGCCGCGGTGATCGTTCTGATCACCCTGGGCGCCATTCTGATCATTCTGTTTACCTCGGGCGTCCAGGCCTTCAAAACCTTCGGCCCGGCCTTCCTGTGGCTGAACCAGTGGGATCCAGTGCGCAGCCTTTACGGCGCCGCGCCGGCCATCGTCGGGACGCTGGCTTCATCGCTCCTGGCCATCGCCATCGCATGGCCCGTTGGATTCGGCATTGCCTATTTCCTGACCGAGACCTGCCCCCGGGTCCTGCGCGGACCGCTGGGCGTGGCGATTGAGTTGCTCGCGGCCGTACCCAGCATTGTCTACGGCATGTGGGGTTTTTTCGTCCTGGCGCCGGTCATGTCCTCGACCATCCAGCCCTGGCTGTCCCAGACCTTCAGCTTTATTCCGCCAGTGGGCGATTTCTATTGGTTTTCCGGCGCGCCGGTCGGCGTTGGTCTCATTACCGCGGGCATGGTCCTGGCGATCATGATCCTGCCGCTGATCGCCGCCGCGACGCGTGACGTGTTGCAGACCACGCCCCAACTGCTCAAGGACGGCGGCTACGCCATGGGCGCGACCCGCTGGGAGACCCTGACAGGCATTGTCATCCCCGCCGTGCGCGGCAGCCTGTTTGGCGCCGTTTTCCTGGCTCTCGGACGCGCCCTGGGCGAGACCATGGCGGTCACCTTTGTCATCGGCAACGCTAACCGCCTGCCGGACAGCTTCTTTGCGCCAGCCTCCAGCATCGCCTCGGTCATCGCCAATGAGTTTCCGGACGCCGAGCAGGGCTCGCTGAAACTGGCGGCGCTGTTCGCCCTAGGCTTCTTCCTGTTCGTCATTTCCTTTGTGGTGCTGGCGGGGGCCCGCCTGCTTCTGCGTCAGGGGCGAATGGCATGAGCATGACCGCCTTCAACCAGGCGAACTACGTTCGGCGCCGCATCGGCTCGGCGGTGATGAGCGGCCTGTGCATCGGGGCCGCCGCGCTCGGCCTCGTCCTTCTGGGCCTCATCCTTTTCACCCTCCTGCAAAAGGGGGTGGCGGGCCTGTCGCTGAATGTCTTCACCCACCCAATGATGACGCCTGGCCAGGGCGGCGGACTTTCCAATGCGATCGTCGGCAGCCTGCTGCAGGTCGCCTTCGGCATTCTGTTGGGTGGGCCAATCGGCGTTGCGGTCGGCGTTTATTTGTCCGAGGTCGGGCGCGACGGCCGGTTCGCGACCGTCGTCCGCTTCGTCAATGACATCCTGCTGACTGCGCCGTCCGTGCTGATAGGCCTGTTCGTCTACCAGATCGTCGTGCGGCCGGTGGGTGGGTTTTCGGGTTTCGCCGGTTCGGTAGCCCTGGCCCTGCTGGCCATGCCGGTCGTGGCGCGCACCACGGAAGACATTCTGAAACTGGTGCCTGAGGGTTATCGCGAAGCCTCGACCGCGCTGGGCGCCCGCAACAGCACCACTATCTGGCAGGTCATCCTGCCGGCCGGCTTCAGCGGCATCCTGACCGGCCTGTTGCTGGCCGTGGCGCGGATTGCCGGCGAAACCGCCCCGCTGATCGTTACCTCGTTCGGCAGCCAGGTCTTCTCGCTGAACATGGCCAAGCCCATGTCCAGCCTGCCCATGGCCATCTACCGCTATGCGCAAAGCCCCTATCAGGAATGGGTAAACCTGGCCTGGGCGGGCGCCCTGATCATCACGTTCGGCGTGCTGATCCTCAACATCCTCAGCCGCCTGGGTCACCACTACGTATCCCGCGGCAAAAGCGGCTGAACATTTTTCGCTGAATCGATTTGATGACCGCCGCGCGATGGGCGGTGTATAGATTTCCCATGTCCTGAGCCTTCGCGGAGGCAAGGCTTTGGACAAGGGAGAAGCTTCCTTGTCGTCGTCGCAGAGAGCCTTGTTGGACCGGCCCGGGCCAGGCGGCCTGCGCCTGGCGCTGACCCTGGCCCTGCTGGCGATTTTGGGCATCCAGGCGGCAAGGCTCGTGTGGGTGTTCCTGGCGCCGGCGTCGCCCTTGCCGGCCGCGGCGAAGGCCGGGCCCGCGGCGGCCGCGACCGACCCGGCTATCCTGGAGCGGTTCGATCCCTTCAGGGACGCGCCGGCGGCTGCGGCGAACCCGGCCGCGCAGTCCGCCAGCAGTCAGCAACCGGCCTTCGTGCTCTTCGGCCTGAGAACCGGCGGGCGATCCGCCGCGGCGATCATCGGCGTTCCGGGCGGTCCGCAGAAGGCCTACAGCATCGGTGATGAAGTCGCCCCGGGCGTCGTGCTCAACGCCATCGACGCCGATCACGTGGTGCTCTCGCGCGGCGGCGTTCTGACCGACCTGCCGTTGGCGCGGGAAAAAGTTGGGCTTGCTCCGGGCGGCGTGCTTTTGTCGCCCCACGGCCAGACGCGGGGCGGGGAGGGGACCAGTTGAGACTTAAGACCGCTGCCGCCCTTGCTGCGATTTGCCTGGCCGTCGCGGCGGGCGGGGCTTTCGGCCAGACCCAGGTCATGAACATGCAGAATGCGGATATTCGCGTGTTCATTCAGGATATTGCGCGGGCCAGCGGTCGCACGATCGTGGTCGATCCCCGGGTGCAGGGGACGGTCAGCGTTTCCACCAACCGGCCGATGAGCAGGGACCAGCTGTTCGACGTGCTGCTCTCGACCTTGCGGGCCAACGGCCTGGTGGCGATTCCCACCGGGCCCAACACTTATCGCGTCACGCCGGACGAGGCGGCGGCCAGCCAGCCGTCGTCGGCGGGCGGCGCGCGCACGGGCTTTACGACGCGGCTGTTCTTTCTGAAGACCATCGAGGCGGCCGACGCAGCTCAGGCGTTGCGGCCGCTGATCGGCAAGTCTGGTTCGGCCCAGGCGGCGCCGGGCAATGTGCTGATCGTCGCTGACTACGCCGACAACATCGCTCGTATCCAGGGCCTGATCGACCAGATCGACCAGGACCACACCGAAAAGCGGACCATCGCCCTGAACAACGGCTCGGCCCGCGAAATGATCGATGTGGTCAATCAGCTGATCGCGCAACCCGGAGGGCGGCCTGCTAACCGCATCGCACTGGCTTCGGCGGCCGGTGGAACCGCGGTGGTGCTGCGCGGCGACCCGGTCCTGGTGGGCCAGGTGGCCGACATGATCAACGAACTGGACAGCCGCGCGGCGCCGGCGGCCGACGTGCGGGTTATCCGGCTGGAAAACGCCAGCGCCAGGGAACTGCTGCCCGTCCTGCAGCAACTGATCGGACAGGCCGCTACCCCGACCGCCCCAAGGACCGCTCCGGCCGCCGGCCAATCGCCCGCGCCGCCGGCGTCGGCGAGCCTGGCCGCCGCCGCTGCTACGACGACCGCCCGGCCCGGCCCGACCATCGCGCTGTTCGAAGGCGGCAATGCGCTGGTGATCAGCGCCGACGCCCAGACCCAGCGTGACCTGGCCGACGTCATCCGCCAGCTGGATGTGCGCCGCGAGCAGGTGCAGGTCACTGCCATTGTGGTTGAGGTCTCCGACTCCATGGCCCGGCAGCTGGGCGTCCAGTTCGGCCTGGGCGGCGCCTCAGGCGGCGTGGCCACCAACTTCCCGGCCAATTCGCCTGGCCTGCTGGGCGTCATTGGCGCGGCGGCGGCCCAGCGCAACCTGCCGGCCGGCAGCACCGCGCGCGATGCTCTGGTCAATTCGGCGGCGAGCGCGGTTGCAGGCCAGCCCGGGCTGACCGCGGCCTTCGGCGGCCAGGCGGGCGATGTGGTGTTCGGCGCGATCATCAATGCGGTGAAGTCGGACTCGACCTCGAACCTGATCTCGACGCCCTCGATCATCACCCTCGACAATCAGGAGGCCCATCTGTCGGTCGGCCAGGAAGTGCCGGTCACCACGGGCGAGGTCCTCAGCGCCAGCAACACCAACCCGTTCCGCACGGTCGAGCGCCGCGACGTGGGCGTACAGCTTCAGGTCACCCCCCAGATCAACGCCGGCGGCGGCATCACCCTGACTTTGCGCCAGGAAGTCTCCAGCGTGGCCGGCCCGGCGACCGTCGGCTCGACCGAACTGGCGTTCAACAAGCGTGAGTTCGACACCACCCTGCTGGTCGACGACGGCGACATCGTGGTGCTGGGCGGCTTGCTGGACCAGAGCGACACCCAGGGCGTCGACAAGGTCCCGGGTCTGGGCGACCTGCCCGGGATTGGCGGCCTGTTCCGCTCGAACAATCGCCAGCGCACGCGGCGCAATCTGATGGTGTTTATCAGACCGACCATTCTGAAAAGCCGCGCCGATGCGCAGAGCCTGGCGGCGAAGTCCTATGACTTCATGCGCGCCGACGAACAGGCCGGCGCCGACGACGGCAAAAGCGCGCTGGAGGCGGCGGTGCGCGACTATCTGAAAGCCAATCCGCCGGCGGCGCCCGCGCCATGACCGGCCAGGACGGACTTGGCTACGCCTTCGCCAAACGCTGCGGAGTCGTGGTTCTGTCCCTGGGCGACGAGGCCAGCGTCGGCCTGCGCGACGGCGCCGATCCACTGGCCCTGGCCGAGGCGCGCCGGGCGCTGGGCCGGCCGCTGAAGGTGCAGACGCTCAGCCGCGCGGCTTTCGACAAACGCCTGTCGGAAGTCTACGCCGCCGGCGACCTGACCGCCGCCTCGGGCGCCCAGGCCCTGGCGATGTCCGGCGACCTGGGCGCCCTGGCTGATCACCTACCGGCCACGGCCGACCTGCTGGAAGGCGGCGACGATGCGCCCGTCATCCGCCTGATCAACGGCCTGATCGCCGAGGCCGTGCGACAGGGCGCCTCGGACATTCACATCGAGCCCTACGAGGCCGACATGGTCGTGCGGCTGCGCATCGACGGCGAGCTGCGCGAGACCGCCCGCCTGCCGGTGCGGCTGGCCCCCCTGATCGTCTCCCGCATCAAGGTAATGGCCCGCCTCGACATCGCCGAGCGGCGCATTCCCCAGGACGGCCGCATCAGCCTGGCCCTGGGCGACAAGAGCCTGGACGTGCGGGTCTCGACCCTGC
>CAZJBC010000070.1:0-10858 GCA_964543805.1 uncultured Brevundimonas sp. | reverse complement strand
GCCGATTCCGGAACCTCGGCCGCCAGTTCGATCAGGCTGCCGCGGGCGATTTGGAACATCGGCTGGCCGCCGCCCGACAAATCGCCGGGCCGCACGGTGCGCGCCAGCACCAGGCCATCGACGGGCGCGCGAACCTGCATCTTGGTCACCCGCGTCTGCAGGTCGGCCAGGGCCGCCTTCTGGGCGGCCAGAGCGGCGTTTGATGTCTCGGCTGCAAAGCGCCGCTGATCGATCGCTTCCTTGGCCACGGCGCCGGAATTGTCGAGACCGGCGACGCGACCCGCCTGCGCCGCCGCCTGGCGGGCGGCCACATCGGCCTGATTCACGATGGCCGTCTGCTGGTCGATCTGGGATTTCAGCAGGGTGTCGTCCAGCTCAACCAGCACCTGACCGGCTTTCACCGTATCGCCGATGTCGGCGTTGACCTTGGCCACCCGGAAACCGCTCACTTCGGCGGTGACCGCGGCTTCCTCGCGGCTGACCAGCATGCCGTTGGCGGTGACCCCGCCGGCCAGGGCGCGGCGGGCGACGTGCGAGGTGGTGACCGTGCGCGCGCGGGTGTCCGCCGGCTTCTTGACCTCGTCCTTGCCGCCGCAGGCGGTCAACAGGGTCAAGGCCAGGCCTGCGGCCACAAAGGCCCTGATCGTCGATCCAGACATCATCCCCTGCCCCATCATCCCTTGAAGTCGTCGCCGGGCGACCAGCCGCCGCCCAGCGCCTTGAATGTTTGCACGCTGCGCCGCAGGGCCTGGGCCCTGGCCGCGGTCGCCTGGCTGCGCGCGCCGCGCCAGGTCTGTTCGGCTTGCAGCAGGCTGGTCAGATCATCCAGGCCCGCGTCGTAGCGCGTCTTGGCCGCGTCATAGGCCGTGCGCGAAGCTCGCTCGCCGGCGTCCAGGAGTGTCAGCCGGTTCTGGTCCGACTGCAGCTCGACAAAGGCGTTCTCGACCTCGCCATAGGCGTTCTGAACCGAGGCTTCATAGGCGATCACCGCCTGTTCGGCCCGAGCGGCCGAGGCGCGGGCCGTGGCCAGCAGGCGCGGGCGGCTAAGCACCGGAACACTGATCCCGGCCCCCAGAGTCCAGTCGCCGATCAGGGTGGTGACCGAACCGAACTGCGGGGCGCCCGTGGTGCTGAAACCGGTGAAGCTTTCCGAGGACGAGCGGGTCAAACCGACGCCGGGCATGATGGTGAACTTGGGAAACAGGGCGATGCGGTCGACGGCCAGCTGGGCCGTCGCCACGGACAGGCGCTCTTCGGACTCTCGCACATCGGGGCGGCGGCGCAGCAGTTCGCCGGGCACGCCCGCCGGCGGCAGGGGCGGGCCTTCCAGGGCTGGCGTGATGGTCAGGCTGGTCAGGGGATCGGTTCCCCGGCCGATCAGCACCAGAAGGGAGCGCCGGGCGGCGTCGAGCTGGGACTGCAGGCCCAGCACATTGGCGTCAGCCTGGGCGACATTGGCGGCGGTGGCGTCGGCGTCGGACTGGGGAACCAGACCGCGGCTGGCGCGCACGCCGGCGATGCTCTGCACCTGGCGCGCGATGCGGGCGCTTTCCCTGGCGTCGTCCAGTTGCTGGGCCAGCCCCCGGGCGGCGAACAGGCTGTCAGCGACATTGGCGGCCAGGCTGGCGCGGGTGCTTTCGATATCGAATACCTTGCTGGCGAAGTCGTCATCGATGCCGCGGCGGCCGATGCGGGTTTTGCCCCAGATGTCGGCTTCCCAGCTGACATCAAAGGTCGCCGATTCCGTCGTCGACACGCCATTGGCCTGGAAGACGCTCTGCGGTCCGGAAATCTGGTTCGTGCCACGCTTGTTGGCGTTGAGCGCCAGGTCGCCGGTCGGATAGGCGCTGCGGATATTGACCAGGCGCGTGGCGCGCGCTTCCTCCAGGCGGGCCAGCGCCAGCTTGGCGTCGGGCGCCGTGCGCAGGGCCTGCTCGACCAGATCCGCTAGCTGCGGATCATTGTAGGCCGTCCACCAGCGATCCAGCGGCGCGGTTCCGGCGGCCAGCTGGTTCTCATAGGCCGCGGGCACGCCCGCGTCCGGCGCGCGCACCGGTGCGTTACTGGCGCAGGCGGCCAGCAGCGGCAAAGCCGCCAGGTAGATTATAGCTCGGCGCATTGGGAGGACCGGCGAGGATCTAGGAGCCGCTAGATAGGCCTGTCCGGCGGCGATTCCAACCCGAGAATTATCGATAATCGGAATGTTGGGGCCGCTCTGTGACCTCCTTGCACTCAGCAGACGGGAATATTGGACGAGGAAGGCTGCGAACGCCCCTAGGCGCCGCCCGGCCTTGGCGTAGAGTGCGCAAAACAAACCAGGGAAACGGCCATGAAAATCCTTATCAGCGGCGCCGCACTCGCGCTGGCGGCGGCGGGCGCGGTGTTGGCGGCGGACGCTTCGGCCGGGCCTTCCGGCTACAAGGTCATTGGCCATGTCGCGCTTACCGACGGCGGCTGGGACTATGTCAATTTCGACAGCGCCAATCACCGCGTCCTGGTGGGGCGCAGCACCGGGGTGTCGGAGGTCGATGTGAACACCCTGTCCGCAAGTCTGTTGCCCGGCCCCAATGTGCACGGCGCGATCCCGGTCAATGGCGGCAAGGAACTGCTGACCACCGATGGGGCGGCCGGCGGCGCGCATATTCTTGACGGCAGGACAGGCGCCAATCTGGCGACGATTCCCACCGGCCGCGGTCCTGACTCGGCCCGGGTCGACCCGCATTCGGGCCTGGCCATGGTCATGAACCACGCTGGCGGCGACATCGCCCTGATTGATGTGAAACAGCGCAAGGTGGTCGGCGCCATCACGGTCGGCGGCACGCTGGAAGAGGCGGTCGCCGACGGCGCCGGCAAGGCCTATGTCAACCTCGAGGACAAGAACGAGGTCGTGGCGCTGGACATCGACGGGCGCAAGGTCCTCGCCCACTACCCCATGGCCGGCTGCACCGGGCCCACCGGCCTGACCATGGCGGTTCCTGAAAAGCTGCTGTTCGTCGCCTGCGGCGGCTCGTCAAACATGGCCGTGGTCAAGGCCGACACCGGCGCCCTGGTCAAGCTGATCAAGACCGGCGCCGGCGCCGACGGCATCGCCTATGACCCGGCCAGGCACCTGATCTTTGTGCCCGGCGGGCGCGACGGCAATCTGACCGTGCTGCAGCTCAAAGGTCAGGACGTCACCTCAATCGACACGGTGACGACCCAACGCGGCGCGCGGACCCTGACGATCGATCCGGCCTCAGGGCGGCTCTATCTGATGACCTCGCAGGTGGGCGCGGCGCCGGCTGGCGGGCGGGCTGCGTCCATCCCCGGCAGTTTTGAAGTGATGGTCGTCGGAAAATGAAACCGCCCCGCTGGGCGTCGATCCGCGCAGCGTCCGCGTTCACGTGCGCTCTGGCATGGGCTGCGCCGGCCCTGGCGGGCCCGCCCTTTCTCTCGGACGATCCCGACACCACGCCCTACCGGCACTACGAAATTCTCGCCTTCGCCAGCGGGGTCGGCGCCCATGGGTCCGTCGACGGCGATTCAGGGATCGACTTCAATTACGGCGGCGGACCAAACCTGCAGCTGACTGCAACCGTTCCCATCAGTTTCGAGGACCCGAGCCACGGACCCTCGAACAGCGGCCTGGGCACGATCGAACTGGCGGCCAAGTACAGGTTTCTACACCAGGAGGGCGGCTGGAGCGCGGCGATCTTTCCGCGCGTGTTCGTACCCGCAGGCCCAGGGTCCGGCGACGGTCATCTTTCACTGCTGATCCCCGTATGGGCCGGCCGCAGCGGCGAGGGCTGGTCTGTGTTCGGCGGCGGGGGCTGCGCCTTCAATCATGACGGCGAGGCGCAGGACTATTGTCTGACCGGCCTGGGCGCCACCCATGATTTCGGCGACAAGCTGCACCTGGGCGCCGAGGTCTTCCGCCAGGGCGCCGATACGCGCGGCGGCTATGCCTCGACCACGCTGGGCCTGGGCGGGACCTTCGACATCAACGACAACCTGCACCTGCTGGCCTGGCTGGGCCGGGGCGTCGAAAACCCCGAGCAGACCGGGCGCGGGGCCGCCTACGCCTCTGTTCTGTTCACCTTCTGACCTTTCCTCCGGAGACTCGCCGATGAACGTCAACAGCACGGTGAGCAAGGTTCCGGCCGTCACCCTGGGTTTCTGGGCGATCAAGATTGCGGCCACAACCCTGGGCGAGACCGGCGGCGATACGGTCTCGATGACCTGGAAGATGGGCTATCTCGCCGGCACCGCGATCTTTCTGTCCACGCTGGTCGTGCTGGTCATCTTGCAGATCGTCGCGAAGAAGTTTCACCCCTTCCTGTACTGGGCGACGATCATCGCCTCGACCACGGCGGGAACGACCATGGCCGATTATGCCGACCGATCTTTGGGCATTGGTTATACCGGCGGGTCCGCGTTGCTGCTGGCCTGCGTGCTTGCCTCTCTGGCCGTCTGGTTCTGGTCCGAAAAGACCGTGTCGGTGACCACGGTCAATACGCCGAGGGTCGGCACTGCCCTGGGCGACTGGACGGCCGACGGGATCGATCAGTACCACGACGGCTGGGGCTTTATCGGCGGCGCGGTGCTGTTCGGCGGCGTCCTGGCGGTGGTGGCGGCGCTCTATTTCTGGTCGAAAATCTCAAAGGTGCTGTTGTTCTGGGCGGACTTCATCCTGACCCGGCCGCTGGGCGCCACCGTCGGCGATTTTCTCGACAAGCCGCTGCATGACGGAGGCCTGAACCTAAGCCGCCCGATCGCCACCCTGGTCCTGGCGGCGTTCATCCTGGCCGGCATCCTGTTGCTGCCGCAGCGGGCGGGCGAGCACCCGAAGAAGGCGGAGACCTAGAACCCGGCGCCGGCGCCGCCCTTGCCCATGGTGTCCTGGATCTTGATGATCGCGGGCCCGAGGATGCAGATGAACAGCACCGGCAGGAAGAACAGGATCATCGGCACCGTCAGCTTGGCCGGCAGGGCGGCGGCCTTCTTCTCGGCGGCGGCCAGGCGCAGTTCGCGGTTTTCCTTGGACATGGTGCGCAGGGCGCCGCCCAGCGGCGTGCCGTAACGCTCGGCCTGGATCATCGCCGTGGCCACTGACTTGATGCCGGGATTGTTGGTCCGTTTGGCCAGGCTTTCATAGGCCATCCTCCGCTCGGGCAGGTAGGACAGCTCGGCGACCAGCAGGGTCAGCTCCTCAGCCAGTTCGATGGAGGTGCCGCCGATTTCCTGGCCGACCTTCTGCAGCGCCGATTCAATCGACATGCCCGATTCCACGCAAATCAGCAGCAGGTCCAGCGCATCGGGAAAGGCCGCCACAATGGAGCTGCGGCGCTTTTCGGCGATGTTGGAAAGATAGATGTTGGGCGCGTAGTAGCCGGCCACCAGGGCGCCAACGATCACCGCCAGCTTCATGGTCGGCTTGAGGCCGAAATCGTGGACCACCAGGATGTAGAAGGCGGTGAGGAGGCAAAAGGCCAGCGGCATCACCATGCGGAAGAAGTAGAACCGGCTGACCGGCTTGGGTCCGCGAAAGCCGGCCTGGGCCAGCTTGTCGACGACCTGGGGGTCCTCAAGCAGCTTTGACAGTTGCAGCCGCTCGACGATGTTTTTGTAGACGCCTTCGTCGGTCTGGCGCAGCGAGCTTGAGCCTTGCGTCTTCTTGGCCATGGCCTCGCGGCTTTTGCGGCGCAGTTCCTCGCGCCGGTTGGCGACGGCCTTCAGGCGGTCTTCCAGACCCTTGCCGCGCAGCATGGGCGCGGCAAGCGTGACTATGGTGCCGAAACTGAGCGCGGCGATGGCCGCCGCGACCAGGTTGGCGGGGTCGCTGACGATGTCTGCAATACCCATGGCGCTCCCCTAGAACTTGAAATTGATCATCTTGCGCATGACCAGCACGCCGGTGGTCATCCAGAAGACGGCGAAGGCCAGGAACATGTGGCCGCGGGGGTCGGTGTACATGATGCCCATGTACTGGGGCGAAGTCAGGCTGATCATGGTCACCACGCCCGGCGGCAGCGAGCCGATGATGAAGGACGAGGCTATGGCCTCGGACGACATGGCCTTGATCTTTTCGCGCATCAGACGACGTCCGCGCAGCACCTGAGACAGGTTGGCCAGGGCCTCGGCCAGGTTGCCGCCGGTCTTTTGCTGGATGCTGAGCACGATGGCGAAGAAGCGCAGCTCGGGCGTCGGCATGCGCTCGAACATCTTGTCCAGCGCCTGATCGATCGACAGGCCCATGCCGATGTTTTCGACCAGCCTTTTGAATTCGCCGGCCAGGGGCTCAGGACACTCGCGGGCGATCATCTTCAGGCAGTCGTGGACCGGCAGGCCAGAGCGGATGCCGCGCACGATGATGTCGATGGCGTCGGAGAAGGCCAGGGTGAACTTCTTGGTGCGCCGCTTGCCCAAAAAGCCGATCACCCAGCGCGGCAGGCCAAAGCCGGCGGCGAAGGCGGCGCCCAGGGCGATCAGCGGATTGAGGTGGAAGATGAGCGGCGGGAAGAACGCGATCACCGCCATCACGCCGCTGATGATCCAGAAGGTGCGCACTGTGATGGTCAGGCCGGCCTGCTGCAGCCGCGCGGCCATTGTGACCGTCGCCTTGCGGGCCTGTTTTTCCTGTTCTTTCAGAGACTTGACGATCTGTTTGCGGCGCGCATTGGGATCGTTCGCGGCCTGTTTGGCGCGGTTGGCGCGCTCGGCCCGGTCCGCGCCGCCGCCGCTCATGTTCTGGACGCGCTTGAGCGCCTTGGTTTGGGATCCGCCGCCGCCGGCCATCGCCATGCCCAGGCCGCCGACCGTCACAAAGGCCAGAACTGCCGCCAGGACTACCGTGGTGTTGGTGTCCATGGCCTACTCCGAGCCGTCGAGGGCGTCGGCCAGTTCGCGTTCCAGGCCGTAGTAGCGCGCGCGGTCCCAGAAGCGGGGTCGTGCGATGCCGGTAGAGCGGTGCTTGCCGATCACCATGCCGGTCGCGTCCTCGCCCGTGATCTCGTAGACGAACAGGTCCTGGGTGATGATCACTTCGCCTTCCAGTCCCATGACCTCGGTGACGTGGGTGATCCGCCTGCTGCCGTCGCGCAGGCGGGCGGCCTGAATGATCACGTCGATCGAGCCGACGATCATCTCGCGGATCGTTTTGGACGGCAGCCCATAGCCGCCCATGGTGATCATGGATTCCATCCGGCTGAGCGCCTCGCGCGGGCTGTTGGCGTGCAGCGTGCCCATGGAGCCGTCGTGGCCGGTGTTCATCGCCTGCAACAGGTCGAAGGCTTCGGGTCCGCGCACTTCGCCGACAATGATCCGCTCGGGCCGCATCCGCAGGCAGTTCTTGACCAGGTCGCGCATGGTGATGGCGCCCTGGCCTTCCAGGTTAGCGGGCCTGGTTTCCAGCCGCACCACGTGAGGCTGCTGCAGCTGCAGTTCGGCCGCGTCCTCGCAGGTAATCACCCGCTCGGTCGGATCGATGAAGGCGGTCAGGGTGTTGAGCAGGGTCGTCTTGCCCGAGCCGGTGCCGCCGCTGATCAGAACGTTGCAGCGCGAGGCGCCGATGACGCCCAGAACCCGCGCCCCGTCGGCGCTGATGGAGGCATATTCCACCAGGTTCTTCATGGTCAGCTTGTCTTTTTTGAACTTCCGGATGGTGAGCGTCGGTCCGTCCAGGGCCAGCGGCGGGCCGATGACGTTGACGCGGGAGCCGTCCGGCAGGCGCGCATCGCAGATCGGCGAGCTCTCGTCGACACGGCGGCCGACCTGGCTGACGATCCGCTGGCAGATGTTCATCAGCTGGACGTTGTCGCGGAAGCGCACATTGGTCAGCTGCACCTTGCCGCCGACTTCGATGAACACCCGGTTGGCGCCGTTGACCATGATGTCGGCGATGTCGTCGCGGGCCAGCAGGGGCTCCAGCGGGACATAGCCCAGCACATCGTTGATGATGTCCTGAACCAGGTGTTCCTGCTCGGCCACCGACATGGAGACGTTCTTGATCGCCACCAGTTCGGCGACGATGTCGCGGATTTCCTCGCCGGCCTGTTTGATGTCCAGCTGGGCCAGTTGCGACAGGTCGATGGTGTTGAGCAGGGCGTTGAAGATCGTCGTCTTCGTCGCATGGTAGTAGTCGGACTGTTCGCGGACGACCTGGGTGGTTTCCTGGGTCGCGCCCTGGGCGTTGCGCAGCTGTTGCAGGGCTGCGGTGGCCTTGGGCCCGGCGGGCTTGGCGACAGGGGCGGCGGGCTTGGGCGCAGGCGCGGCGGCGACCGGGGCTGCGGCCTGTTCGACACGGGTCGGACGGGTGGCGATCGCGGGCCCGGCCGCCCCGCCCGGCGGCGGCGCGGGCGGCGGGGCCTTGGAGTCCTCGTCCAGAGCGCGTTTGCCGAACACCCGCTGGCCCCTATTTGCTCTTCAGGAGGGAGCCGAGCAGGGAGCGCTTGGCGACGGCCGGGGCCTCCCGCCGCGAAATCAGCTGGACAAACTGGTTGAGCGCGTCGGCCGTCTTCGACTTGGCCTGGATCTCATAGATCATCTGGCCGTTGTTGGCGGCGTTGCCGAACAGTTTGGGATCGAACGGAAGCACCATGGCGGGCGCCACGCCCACCGCCTCGCCGAAGTCCTTGGCGGGAATTTCCGGGCGGCCCGGAACGCCAACCTGGTTGATCACCAGACGCGGCGGCTGGTCGTTGGGCCGCTGACCGCGGACCAGGTCCATGATGTTCTTGGCGTTGCGAAGGCTGGCCAGGTCCGGCGTGGCCACAATCACCACCTCGTCGGCGCCGAGCAGAACCTTGCGCATCCAGCCGGTCCAGATGTGGGGCAAATCGAGGATCACATAGGGCGCGGTCGACTTGATTTTGTTGGCGACCTCTTCAAAGGCCTCGGGCGAGATGTCGTAGTCGTCGTCCAGATTGGCCGGCGCGGCGAACAGGCACAGACGCTCGGAACAGCGCACCATCATTCGGTCGAGCAGCACCGGATCCAGCCGGTCCGGCTGGCTCAGCGCATCGGCCACGCCTTGCAGCGGGTCCTGGTTGAAATCGAGCCCCGCCGTGCCGAAGGGCAGGTCGAAGTCGACGATGACGCCGCTGATCTGCAGGAACTCGGTCAGGCTGTAGGCGAAGTTGTGGGCGATGGTTGAGGCGCCCACGCCACCCTTTGCGCCGACAAAAGCGATCGAGCGGCCGACGAAGGGCGCCGAGGGATCCGAATAGAGCGTGGTGATCGCCTGGATCAGCGGCAACGGCCGCAGGGGCGGCACCAGATATTCCGACACGCCGCGTTTGATCAGCTGGCGATAGAGGGCGATGTCGTTGGCCTTGCCGATGACGATCACCTTGGTGCCGGGGTCGCACACCTCGGCCAACTGATCGAGCAGGCCGATCAGAACGTCGGAGTCATCCTGGCTCTCGACGATGACCAGCGAAGGGGTGGGCTGGTTCTGATAATGGTCGACGGCCGAGGAAAGGCCTCCCGGCATGACCGTGGTGCTGGCCCGCTGCATGCGCCGGTCGGCGATCGCCGCCTCGGCGGCCTGGGCGGTGTCTGGACGCTCACAGAAGATGTGGATGGCGATGCGCGGAACCGATGCCTCGCCGGCCTCGGCGGCGCCAAAGGAAGCATAGTCCGGCGCGGACGGCATGGGCTCTTCATAAACCTGGCGCTCGGGCGTCGGGATGGGGCTCAAGTCGGCGAAGGCGTCCATGCCCAGATCGTCGGCGGGCGGGGTGATAATGTCCTCGGCGCTGTCCCAGGGTTTGAGAGGCGCGTTCATGAAATCGTCCTCGGCGTCGAAGCCGGACGATGGATCATCATCAAAAGCGGGCTTGTTCACTTAAAAATCGCCCCTTACTTCGCCACGTTCGAGATCTTCACGTCGGAATCCTGGTCTTTCTGCGAACCGGTCGCCTGTCCGGCCCGGTAACGTTCAATGACGAGTTCGGTGCGATCGGGATTGGCCGGATCGATCGCCGTCGGATGCTGGATGGTCGAGGGATTGTCGATCATCGCCGCCAGGTTCGAATTGCGCGCGCAGCCGAAGTTGGGCGAGACATTGTTGTCGCCGGTCTTGGTCAGGTCGCTCCACGACTTGCCGCAGTCATAGGTCTTGGCGGCGACGCGCTGGAAGCTGACCCGGATCGGGCCGCCCGGATCGGTGTTGTAGCCCAGCAGTCGGATGGCCGTATCCTCGACGCCCAGCGAGCGTATGTAATCCCGCGTGGCGTAGCCGGCGTCGGCGGCGTCGTCGCAGGCGCAGGCCGGAATTTCGATGACGATCATGCCCGAGCCGTTGACGCGCCAGTCGGCGACCAGGGCGCGCAGGTGATCGGTCTGGGCGTCGGAAAGACCGTCCTTGTGCGAGGTCAGCTGGATGCCGACCGGCGTTGCCGCCGCGGCGATGGGGAACTGATCAGTCGGCAGGCGGGCCTGCTCGGGCTTGCCGGCGCCGGTCGTGCCGCAGGCGGCCAGGGCGAGGGCCGCGGCGGCGGCGGACAGTCCGCAAAGGAGGCGGGAGGCCTTAATCGATGACATTGCCAAAAGGTCCCTCATAGGTGCGCCCATCGACCGCCGCGGGCGGGGCCTTGTAGGCGGTGTTCAGCTTGCCCATCAGTATGGTGTTCATGTCCGAGGCGATGCGCAGGCCGTCGGTGGGGGTCTGCAGCCGGTCGCGGCTTGTCGGATGGACCAGATGGACGGTGGCGATAATGACCAGCTCGGTCTCGTTGCTCAGATAGTCGCGCGAGCGGGCCAGGGCCCCCATGACCGGGATCTGATCGATGCCGGGCACCTTGTCGATGTTCTCGCGCACGTCGTCCTGCAGCAAGCCGGCCATCATGATCGAGCCGCCGTCGGGCAGGTCGACCGTGTC
>CAZJBC010000069.1:0-11029 GCA_964543805.1 uncultured Brevundimonas sp. | reverse complement strand
GCGAGGCCCGTGAAATGTTCGAGCGCGAATATCTTAACGCCCAGATCATGCGCTTTGGCGGCAATATCTCACGCACCGCCAGCTTCATCGGTATGGAACGCTCGGCCCTGCACCGTAAGCTCAAGTCCCTCGGCGTTGGAACCCGCGAGGAGCTCGAAGTCGAATGAGTCGCACCGCCTATGTCAACGGCCGCTACGTGCCGCAGGGCCAGGCGGTGGTGCACATCGAAGACCGCGGGTACCAACTGGCCGACGGCGTCTATGAGGTCTGGGCGGTGTTTGGCGGCAAGCTGGCCGACGCCGAGGGCCACTTCGCCCGCCTGGGCCGCTCGCTGTCGGAGCTAAAGATCACCCCGCCCATGACCCGCGCGGCGCTGGAGGTGGTCATCCACGAAGTCCTGCGCCGCAACCGGGTGCGCGAAGGACTGGTCTATCTGCAGATCACCCGGGGAACCGCGCCCCGCGATCACGCCTTTCCCGATCCGCCTGTGCCGCCGTCGCTGGTGCTGACCGCCAAGTCGGTCGACCGCGCCGCTGGCGAGGTGAAAGCCGCCAAGGGCATTCGCGTCATCACGACCCCTGAGAACCGCTGGGGCCGCTGCGATATCAAGACGGTCGGACTGCTGCCCAATGTCCTGGCCCGCCAGGCAGCCAAGGAAGTCGGCGCCTACGAGGCCTGGTTTGTCGACGCCAATGGCCTGGTCACTGAGGGCGCCGCTTCCAATGCCTGGATCGTCGATGAGACTGGCGCCCTTCGCACCCGCGACCTGACCGCCAACATCCTGCGCGGCGTCACCCGCTCGACCCTGATGGACGTGATCAAAACCAGCAACCTCAAGGTCGATGAACGCGCCTTTTCGGTCGACGAGGTCAAACGCGCCCGCGAGGCCTTCATCACCGGGGCGGGAGCCCTGGTCATGCCGGTCACCCACATCGATGGCGTGGCGATTGGTTCCGGCAAGCCAGGGGAAGTCGCCAGACGGTTGCGAGCCGACTACATCGCCCGGGCCACCCGCTGACCCATTTGCGACAATCCGGCGAAATCGCCTTACACCGCTAGTCAGGCGGTTGATCCGGCCGCCCACGGCACTACATTGCCTCTCGTGTGTGGAGACGTTTTGGTCTCCGTTTTTTGACAAGAGAGAGGCTTAAAGCCCGATGCCCGCCGAGAAAAAGCAAAATCTGCAGGACACTTTCCTCAACAGCGTACGCAAGACCAAGACCCCGCTGACCATCTTTCTGGTCAACGGCGTCAAGCTTCAGGGCGTGGTCAGCTGGTTCGACAATTTCTGCGTGCTTCTGCGCCGCGACGGCCAGTCGCAGCTGGTCTACAAACACGCGATCTCGACCATCATGCCCGCCCATCCCGTCCAGCTCTATGAGCCGGGCGAGGAAGACGAGGAAGATTGAGCAAACCTTCCGTAGACCGGCGTCCCCCGCAGGAAACCGCGCTCGTCATTCACCCGGTGCGCGCGGGCGCCTCGGCGCGCGATCCCAAGGCTCGGCTGGAAGAGGCGATCGGCCTGGCCCAGGCGCTTGACCTGCGGGTCGAGGAGTCGCTGCTGGCGCCCCTGCGCTCAGCCACGCCCGCCACCCTGTTCGGCAAGGGCAAGGTCGAGGAGCTGCACGATCTGGCGCACGATTTCTGTGTTTCGGTCGTGGTGGTGGACGACGCCCTGACTCCCGTCCAGCAGCGCAATCTGGAAAAGGCCTGGGAGGTCAAGGTGATCGACCGCACCGGGCTCATCCTCGAAATCTTCGCCCGCCGCGCCCGCACCCGTGAGGGCAAGCTTCAGGTCGAACTGGCCCGCCTGGGCTACGAAAAGTCCCGCCTGGTTCGTACCTGGACCCACCTGGAGCGCCAGCGCGGCGGCTTCGGCGTCATGGGCGGGCCGGGCGAAACCCAGATCGAAACCGACCGCCGCCTGCTGGCCGACAAGATCATCAAGCTGAAAAAGGAACTGGAGGACGTGCGCCGCACCCGCGGTCTGCACCGCACCCAGCGTCAGAAGACGCCGTTCCCGACCATCGCCCTCGTGGGCTACACCAACGCCGGCAAATCGACCCTGTTCAACCGCCTGACCCATTCCAAGGTTGAGGCCCGCGACATGCTGTTCGCAACGCTCGATCCGACCCTGCGCGAGGTTGCCCTGCCCGGCGGGCGGCCGGCCATTCTGTCGGACACCGTTGGTTTCATTTCCGACCTGCCGCATGAACTGGTCGAGGCCTTCCGCGCCACTCTGGAAGAAGTGCAGGAGGCCGACATCGTTCTGCACGTGCGCGATATCGCTTCGCCCCAGTCGGCGGCCGAAGCCCAGGACGTAGAAACCGTGCTCACCCAGTTGGGCTGTGGCCGCGAGGATGGCCGGACCATCATCGAGATCTGGAACAAGATCGACCTGCTGGCCGAGGATGAACGCGGTCTGACCAAGGCCCGCGCGCTGCGCTCCGACGGCGCGGCTGTGGCGCTGTCCGCAGTGACCGGGGAGGGTGTTGACGCCTTGCTCTCCCTGCTCGCGGGCCTCGTCGACGAAGGCCCGCCCCTGAAGATTCACCTGGGCTCCCAGGATGGCGACGCCATCGCCTGGCTCTATCGTAATGGCCGGGTCATTGAGCGAGCCGACAGCGACGCCGGCGTGGATCTGGCGGTGCGTATGGATCGTCAGGCGGTCGGGCGGTTCGAACAACGCTGGCCCGGCGCTCTGGCTTAGGCTTAGTCGGCGGTCTTTTCGACATAGAGCTGATAGCCGGGCGCTCCAGAAACCATCGCAATCTTGCGTTGAAACAGATAGAGGAACGCATCGATCGCCGGCTTGGGAATCGTCATGGGATCGCTGTTGGCCGAAGGGTTTAGACCCCACAGGTAGTCGTCGAAGAACATCAACCCGCCGACGCGCAGCAGCTGGAACGACATCACCGCATCGGTCAGCACGTCGGGCGCCTGGTGCGAGCCGTCGATATAGACCAGGTCGTAGCGTCCGGGCCCTTCGACGTGAATGATCCCCGCCAGACCTACGGCGGACACCGCCTTGACCTTCCGCACCTCGACGCTTGTGGCGGCGCGCGCCCTGGCGATGGCGATATTGCTGTCAAAACGCCTTTCGACCTCACCCATAAGGCTTTTGTCATGTTCCATCCCACCTTGCCAGGTGTCGACACAGACCAGCTCAAGGGGCCCATAGCCCGAACATTTTTCGATCAGGTGGCAGGCGGACCGGCCTTCGAAAGAGCCGATCTCAAGAATTTTCAACGGCTTCAGTTGATCCAGCAATTCATCCCACACGGGGATGTTGGCGCTGAACCAGTCGACGGTGAACTCATAAGCTGACGTGGTCATGCGATGTCGGATGCGGTCTGCGCTGGCGGAGCAGTCCTCTGTCTCCCTAATGTCCGGGTTTGCTAGTGGAATGCCGGAGAGAATCCAACCCTCTCAATCTGGGCCCGTTCAGGATCAAGGCCATGGATTGTCTTCCGAAGGTCGCCCCGGGAGACGACCGGCAACCTCGATTCCTGAAGGCCAGCTGTGATAAGGCCCGGGCGCTGGTCTGCGGCATTGCTTCCGGCGGGGGCCATTCTCGCGGCGGTCCGCAATCCGGGGCTGCAATAGATGCAGGCAGACAAGACCGCGCATTGCTAATCTCGGCGCAACCCTATATCTTCTCTGCCTCCCCGCCGCCCTCCGAGAGTGTTCATGGCCCGCGTCACCGTCGAAGATTGCGTTGAAAAAGTCCCCAACCGTTTCAGCCTCGTGCTGATGGCGGCCCACCGCGCCCGCGCCATTTCGGCCGGCTCGGCGATCCTGGTGGATCGCGATAACGACAAGAACCCGGTCGTCGCCCTGCGCGAAGTAGCCGAGGACGTGCTCGATCCCGACGGCGTGCGCGAAGGCCTGATCGCTTCGCTGCAGCGCGTCGACGAGCGTTCGGAAGCTGAGGAAGAAGCCGAAACCCTGGCCCTGATCGCCGATCCGACCCACCTGCAAATGAGCGAGCTTGAACTGGTCCGCGCCCTGCAGAGCGACCGCGATGGCGGGCAGGAGGAGCGGTACTGAGCCCCCCGGGCTCAAATCCCCTCCGCCACGAGGCAGCGAACGACGCCGCCCCGATCACTACGCCGATGGCTTTATCCGATTCTGATTCCAGGCCCGCTCCGGCGCGCAACGCTCTGCTACGCCAGTATGAGCTGATCGACCGGGTCAAGGCCTATGACCCCACGGCCGATGAAGACCTGCTCAACAGGGCCTATGTCTACGCCATGAAGATGCACGGCGCCCAGACGCGGGCCTCGGGCGATCCGTACTTCGCCCACCCCATCGAAGTCGCCGGGATCCTGACGGACTACAAGCTGGACACCGCCAGCATCGTCACCGCACTGCTGCACGACGTCATCGAGGACACCGCCGCCAGCCGCGACGACATCGAAAAGCGCTTCGGCGCCGAGATCGCCGAACTGGTCGAGGGCGTCACCAAGCTTTCCAAGCTGGAACTGACCAGCGAACATACCCGCCAGACCGAAGACCTGCGCAAGTTCATCCTGGCCATTTCCAGGGACGTCCGCGTCCTGCTGGTCAAGCTGGCCGACCGGCTGCACAACATGCGCACCCTGCAGCACATCAAGGCTCCGGCCAAGCGCGAGCGGATCGCCCGTGAAACCCTCGACATCTACGCCCCGCTCGCCCGCTCGATCGGCATGCATCGTATCTGCGAGGAACTTGAGGAGCTGGCGTTCCAGCACCTCAATCCGCGCGCCCGCGACGCCATTATACGCCGGCTCGACAAGCTGCGCGCTGAACAGGGCGGGGCGACCCGCGCGGTGGCCGACGAAATCGCTCATGTCCTGGCGGCCGCGGGCATCGGCGCCGAGGTCGATGGCCGCGAGAAGCACCCCTATTCGATCTGGCGAAAGCTGCAGCGCAAGTCGATCGGCTTTTCCCAGCTGTCGGATATCTACGCCTTTCGGGTGATCGTCCTGACGGATGAGGAATGCTACCGCGCGCTGGGCGTCCTGCACCGGCAATGGCCGGCCATTCCGGGGCGGTTCAAGGACTACATCTCGACGCCCAAGCGCAACAACTACCGCTCGCTGCACACCACGGTCATCGGCCCTCGCAACCTGCGCATCGAGTTGCAGATCCGCACCGAGGCGATGGATCGGGTGGCTGAAGAAGGCGTCGCCGCGCACTGGGCCTACAAGGACCAGACCTACGGCTTCGACGCTGACGCCGCGGCGCGGGCCGGCGGGCGCGATCCCATGGCCAACATCCGCCACCTGGTGCAGATGATCGAACAGGGCGACATCGACGAGCTGGTGGAAAATACCAAGCTGGAGATGTTCCTCGATCAGGCCTTCGTCTTCACGCCCAAGGGGCGCCTGGTCAGCCTGCCACGCGGCGCGCTGCCGCTGGACTTCGCCTACGCCCTGCACACCAACATCGGCGACACCACCGTGGGCGTGAAGATTAACGGCGAGCTTCGGCCCCTGCGCACGCCGCTGGTGAACGGCGACGTGGTCGAGATCATCCGCGGCGCCAAGTCCAATGTACCGCCCGACTGGGAAAATCTGACCGTCACGGGCCGCGCCCGCTCGGCCATCCGCCGCCATCTGCGCCACGCCGAACGGGAAGAGTTCGTGCGCCTGGGCCGCGCCTCGGTCGATCAGACCTTCGAGCGCGTTCGCCGCACGCGCGAGGCCGTCACACTGCGCCCGGCGCTGGAACGTTTCGCTGTCCATACGGAAGAAGAACTGTTCGAAGCCGTCGGCCGCGGCCGTGTCTCGCCCCGGGCTGTGCTGGAAACCGTCTTCCCGGCGCTCAAGGCTTCCGAGATCGACGCCGCCGAGATGCGCGAGCCGCTGGAAGGCCGCCGCGCCGCCGGGCTGTTTGTGCGTGGCGGCGGCGTTCACGCCGGCACCGAACTGCGCTTTGCCCCCTGCTGCAATCCCGTGCCCGGCGATCGTATCGTCGGCATTGAGGAACAGGGCAAGTCTGGCCTGACTGTCCACACCATCGACTGCCCCAATCTCGAGGCCTTCGAATCTGAACAGCAACGCTGGCATGATCTGCACTGGACGCCCCAGGCCGCCCGCGGCGCCACCTCGCACGCCCGCCTGACCGCCACCATCCGTAATGCCCCGGGCGTGCTGGGCCAGGCCTCGACCATCATCGGCGAGATGGGCGGCAACATTCTCAATCTCGACATGCGCAAAACCCACCAGGACTTCTTCGAGGTCGAGTTCGACATCGAGGTCAAGGACGCCCGGCACCTGACCACCATCGCCGCCGCCCTGCGCGCCTGTCCCAGCGTGGAAGACGTGGACCGCACGCGCGGTTAGCGTCCACATCCATTGCCGTCGGCGCAAACCGCGCCTCCAAACCAGCACAATCACGCCCCACTGCCGCCCGCGCGCCGCTTCAGCCTGTGGTCGGGGAGCAGGGATGGAGGACGGTTATGCAAGGCTCGCCTGCAATTCCACAGCTGAACGGACCGGCCGAGCGCGGTTTTGTCCTGCGGTTTACACCGGCCGAATGGCGGCTTCTGCTGGAGGATCGGTCATTCCTGGATGAGCAGGATAACGCCTACAGTCCGCCGCGCCGCCTGATGGGAATAGCGGTCCGGATCGTCCCGGATCACCGCTTTGACCAGGCCTAGATTGAGGGCCAGACGCGCACTTCGTGCGGGATCAGGCTGATGCGATTACGCGGCGCCAGTTTTTCAGCCACCGCGTGGGGAACCCGCACTTCGATCGTGCCGTCATCGTCCAGAACGCAGTCGATCCGCGCATCGGGCCCGGCCAGCAACACATCGCGAATTCGCGCGCCGAAGCCCGGCCCATCGGCCGGTCCGACCACAAAGCTATCGGGGCGCACATAGGCGACCCCGGCGCCTTCCGGCGGCGCCTCGCGGCCGAGGATTGTCACTTCGCAGCCGGCGATGATCGCCTTGCCGCCCTTGACCGTGCATGGAAACTGGATGGAATCGCCCAGGAAGTCGAAGACAAACGCGCTGGCCGGCTCGTGATAGAGCTCTTCCGGCGTGCCGATCTGCTCGACCTTGCCATCCTTCAGCAGGGCGACGCGGTCCGCCAGTTCCAGAGCCTCTTCCTGATCGTGAGTCACAAAGATGGTGGTCAGGCCTGTGCGTTCATGCAGCTCGCGCAGCCAGCGGCGCAGGCCGCGGCGCACCTTGGCGTCCAGGGCCCCGAAGGGCTCGTCCAGCAGCAGGATCTTGGGCTCGACCGCCAGGGCCCGGGCCAGGGCCACGCGCTGACGCTGGCCGCCGGACAGTTGGTTGGGAAACCGCACGCCCAGGCCATCCAGCTGAACCAGGGACAGCAACTCTTCGACCTTGGCGTTGATGGCCGCCTTGTTGGGACGCAGTTTCCGCGGCTTGGAGTGCATGCCAAACGCGATGTTCTGGGCGACGGTCATGTGCTTGAACAGGGCGTAGTGCTGGAACACAAAGCCGATGCCGCGCTGGCGAACGGGCTTGGCCAGCAGGTCTTCGTCGCCGAAACGCACAGCGCCGCTATCGGCGATTTCCAGACCGGCGATGACGCGCAGCAGAGTGGTCTTGCCCGAGCCCGATGGGCCCAGCAGGGCGAGGAACTCGCCGTCCTCGGCCAGTAACGAGACATCGTCCAGGGCCGGAAAGCGGCCGAAAGACTTGGTGATGCCGGTGATATCAAGCGACATGGGATACCTTTTTAGCGCCAGCGCTGGGCGGCGAGTTCGTCGGAGAACTGCGCCTCAAGCAGGGATTTGACGGCAAGGGTGACCAGGGCGAACAAGGCCAAGAGCGAGGCCACCGCAAAGGCGGCGACGAAGTTGTACTCATTGTACAGAATTTCGACCTGCAACGGCATGGTTGTCGTCAGCCCCCGGATCTTGCCCGAGACGACGGAAACGGCCCCGAACTCGCCCATGGCCCGGGCGGTGCACAGCAGCACGCCGTACATCAGCGCCCATTTGATGTTGGGTAAGGTGATCAGGAAGAAGGTTCGCCAGCCGTTGGCGCCCAGGGTCGTGGCGGCGGCTTCCTCATCGCTGCCCTGACCCTGCATCAGCGGGATTAGTTCGCGGGCAACAAAGGGCAGGGTGACCAGGGTGGTGGCCAGGACGATGCCCGTGACGCTGAAGATGATCTGGATGTTGTGGGCTTCCAGGAACGGGCCAAACCAGCCGTTGGCGCCGTACAGCAACACATAGATCAGACCCGAGATGACCGGCGAGATCGAGAACGGCAGGTCAATGATGGTGACCAGCAGATCCTTGCCCCAGAAATCGAATTTGGTGACGCACCAGGCCGCGGCGATGCCGAACACGGTGTTCAGCGGCACCGCGATGCCGGCGACCAGAAGCGTCAGCTTGATCGCGGACATGACCTCAGGGTCGCTGATCCCGGCGAAATAGGCGGCGGCGCCTTTGCGCAGGGCCTCGATGAACACCGTGAGCAGCGGCAGGAATACGACCAGCGCCAGGTAGCCGATGGCGGCGAAGATCAGGCCGGCGACCAGCAGGGGCGGATCACGGCGCGCCGGGGATTTGACCAGCCCGCTCACGCAACACCTCGCCGAGCCACAAACCCCTGGATCACGTTGAGGATGAACAACATCACCAGCGAAATCAGCAACATCACCAGGCCAATGGCCGCCGCGCCCGCATAGTCAAACTCCTCAAGGTGATGGATGATCAGCAGCGGGGTGATTTCAGAGACGTTGGGTAGATTGCCGGCGATAAAGATTACCGAGCCGTACTCGCCGACGGCGCGGGCCAGGGCCAGGGAAAACCCGGCCAGCAGCGCGGGAAAGATTGCCGGAAAAATCACCCGTGTAATTGTGCGAAACCGGTTCGCGCCCAGCGTGGCGGCGGCTTCCTCGACCTCGACGTGCAGGTCCTCGAGCACGGGCTGGATCGAGCGGACAACAAACGGGAAGCCGACAAACACCAGGGCGATCATCACGCCCAAGGGCGTATAGGCGATCTGAATATTGTACGGAGCGAACAGGCTGCCGACCATGCCATTGGGCGCGTAAATGGCCGCCAGGGAAATGCCGGCCACCGCGGTCGGCAGGGCGAAGGGCAGGTCGACAAAAGCGTCGATCAGGCGTTTGCCCGGAAAGTCGTAGCGCACCAGCACCCAGGCCACGATCGTGCCAAACACCCCGTTCAGGCAGGCGGCGATCATGGAGGCGCCAAAGCTGAGCTTCAATGCGTCCAGGGTCCGCTTTGCCGTGATCACATGCCAGATCGGCGCAAAGCCGTGCTCCCAGGGCCGCAAGACCAGGGCCGTCAGGGGCAGCAAAAGGAAGAACGACAGATAGAGCATGGTAAAACCGAGCGCCGGTCCAAAACCGGGCATGGCGCTGGGCTCGACAAAGCGGCGAGGACGGGCGATCGCGGTCATGGGCGCGCGCAGATCCCGACAAGACTTGCAGACATTCCAACCCCTTCGCCGAACGGTCGCCCTTCAAGACCTTTAAGTCGATGGGGACAATCGACTTAATCTATAAGCCGTCCTCAAAACCCTAATGACCCAGTCTCCGCGCCGGCTTTGACAGCCACACTTACGGTACAAACACAATCTGGCCGCGCAGGTTCCGGCGGCTGTTTCAACCATCCGTTTGTGGGCAGGCGTCGATAATATGTTCGACCGTCGCCCTGGGCTGAGTGGAATACTTGCGCAACTGGCTGCGCATCCTCGTCTCTACGGCCTTCGTAGCTGCGTCGGCCGAGCCCTTGGTCGTTTCCCGATAGCGTGCAATGCCGGCAGTCTCGTAGTCTCTGGCCGTATCCGAGACCATGGCCTTCATGGATTCTGTGCGGTTCGGGTCGGCGATAGCGGCATTGGATTGGTAAGCCGCCGCGCAATCGGCGAACGCCCTCCAGCTGGCCTTGGGAGGATGCGCCGGGGCCGCGCCCTGAGCCGAGGCCAGCAATGCAAGCGCCAATACAGCTCCGGCCATGTCCGTCATCTCCTGCCACCCACGTGCGGACGCAAAACATAGCATGGATCGAAGGGGGTCAAAAATCCGAGCCGAGCCAAAACGCCTTACGCCTCCCCCGGCGCCCGCATCCTGGAGGGATGAAGCGGGACCGGAGGAGGCGTCCGGGGGAGGATCGTCCCGGTTCTAGCGGGCGGTAATCTTGTCGAAAATGCCGCCGTCGTTGAAGTGCGTGGTCTGGGCGCGGTTCCAGCCGCCGAACGCCGGATCATCGATGGTGATCAGGTCGATCGCCGGGAACTGGCTGCGGTAACGGGTCAGGATCGCGGCGTTGCGCGGCCGATAAAAGTTCTTGGCCGCCAGGTCCTGGCCGGCGTCGCTATAGAGGAACTGCAGATAGGCTTCGGCCACGGCGCGGGTTTTCTTGCGGTCGACGACCTTGTCCACCACCGCCACCGACGGCTCCGCCAGAATGCTGAAGGGCGGATAGACGATCTCGTAGCCCTTGTCGGCGAATTCCTTCTGCGCCAGGTGCGCCTCGTTCTCCCAGGTGATCAGCACGTCGCCGATGTTGCGCTGGGTGAAGGTCGTGGTGGAGCCCCGCGCGCCGGAGTCGAGCACCGGGACGTTCTTGTAGAGCGCCTTGACGAAGGCCTCCGCTGTCGTCGGGCTGCCGCCGGGTTGACGCAGGGCATAGGCCCAGGCGCCCAGATAGTTCCAGCGCGCGCCACCGGAGGTCTTGGGACTGGCGGTCACCACCTTGATCCCCGGCTTCACCAGGTCGCCCCAGTTCTTGATCTTCCAGGGATTGCCCTTGCGGACCAGGAACACCATGGTCGAGGTGTAGGGCGCCGAGTTGTTCGGCAGGCGCTTTTGCCAGTCCCTGTTAATCAGTCCGCGGGCGGCGATCGAGTCGACGTCATAGGCCAGGGCCAAGGTGACCACGTCGGCCGGCAGGCCGTCGATCACCGAGCGAGCCTGGCTACCGGAGCCGCCATGCGACTGCTGGACGGTGACACGCTGGCCGCCGTGCTTGGCCGCCCAGTCCGCCGCGAACAGGGCGTTGAACTGGACATAGAGTTCTCGGGTCA
>CAZJBC010000068.1:0-11029 GCA_964543805.1 uncultured Brevundimonas sp. | reverse complement strand
AAGACCGCGTCATCGGCGCGAACAAGAGGGGCGGCCGAGCGGTGGGAATCGCGCGCATCCCGCACGGCGATATCGGCCAGCACCTCATCGAAGGTCGGGTCTTCTCCCTGCCCGGCCAGCTGCTTCCAGCGGCGCAGGGCGCGCACTTCGGGACGGGCGGTGACGAACAACTTGGCGGCTGCATTCGGCGCGATCACCGTGCCGATATCCCGGCCGTCGAGCACCGCGCCGGCGGCGTTGGCGGCGAACCGGCGCTGAAAATCCAGCAGGGCGGCGCGAACGGCCGGCAAGGCGGCGACCCGGCTGGCGAGCTCGCCGGCCTGGCGGGTGCGGAAGGCCGGATTGTCCAGATCGGCGGGATCGAGGCCTGAGGCTATAGCAGGCGCATCGTCCAGCCGCCCGGCGCTCGTCACGCCGACCGCCCGGTAAAGCAGGCCGGTGTCCAGGTATGCAAAGCCGTAGTGACGCGCCAAAGCCGAGGCCACTGTGCCCTTGCCTGAAGCGGCCGGCCCGTCGACGGCGATGACAAATCCCACACTTTGCCCCTTTGAATCTCGCGCCCGCACCTTGCAGCGCGCAGGGCGGCTCGCCAAGTTGCCAATTGCCGGACAGCCCTTGAAGCGCCTAAAGGCGATCTTCAAGTGGGTGACAACAACAAACGGGAGCTGGGGAGGATGGCCGACTGTAACGCCGACGCGCGCCTGACCCTGGCCGACCTGACCCGCGAATTCGAAAAGGGCTGCAAACCCGCCAGCCAGTTCACCGTCGGCGCCGAGCACGAAAAGTTCGCCTTCCGCCGCCCAGGCCTGACCGCGGTCCCCTACGAGGGACCGGACGGCATCGAGGCCTTGCTGAGCGGTCTGACCCGCTTTGGCTGGGCGCCGGTGCAGGAGGGCGGCAAGGTGATCGCCCTGGTGCGCGACGGCGCGGCGGTGAGCCTGGAGCCGGCCGGCCAGTTCGAGCTTTCCGGCGCGCCCCTGCCCGACATTCACGCCTCCAACGCCGAGACCTCGCAGCATCTGGTCGAGGTCAAGCAGCTGGGCGGCCAGCTGGGCATTGGTTTTTCCGGCCTGGGCTTTACGCCAACCTGGCGGCGGGAAGACGTTCACGTCATGCCCAAGGGCCGCTACGCCATCATGCGCTGCTACATGCCGCTGAAGGGCAAGCTGGGCCTCGACATGATGCTGCGCACCTGCACTATCCAGTCGAACCTGGATTTCTCATCCGAGGCCGACATGGTGCTAAAATTCCGCACCAGCCTGGCTTTGCAGCCGGTCGCGGTGGCCCTGATGGCCAATTCGCCCTTTGTCGAGGGCAAGCCGACCGGCCTGCTTTCCAGCCGCGCCAATGTGTGGACCGACACCGATCCAGACCGCACCGGCATGCTGGATTTCGTGTTTGAGGACGGGTTCGGGTTCGAACGCTACGCGCTCTATGCGCTCGATGTGCCGATGTATTTCGTCAAGCGGGACGGCAGGTATATCGATGTCGCCGGCCGCTCGTTCCGCGACTTCATCGAGGGCAATCTGGATGAGGTTCCGGGCGACTGCGCGGGGATCAAGGACTGGGCCGACCACTGCACGACGATCTTTCCCGAGGTGCGCCTCAAGCAGTTCCTGGAGATGCGCGGCGCCGATTCGGGCCCCCTGTCGCGCATCAGCGGCCTGCAGGCCCTGTGGGCGGGCGTCTTCTACGATGACGCGGCCCTGAACGCCGCCTGGGACCTGTGCAAGGGCTGGAGCATCGAGGACCACAACGCCCTGCGCGCCGCCGCCGCCCGCGACGGCCTGAAGGCGACCATAGGCGGCCGGTCCCTGCGCGATGTAGCGGTCGACATGGTGGCCATCGCCGCCGAGGGCCTGAAGGCCCGCGCCCGGCTGAACGGCGCCGGCGAGGACGAACGCCTCTATCTGACCGAACTGGCCGACATCGCCGATACCGGGATCACTCCGGCCGAGCGGTTGCTGGAGCTGTACCACGGCCCCTGGCAGGGTGACGCATCGCGGGCCTTTGAAGCGACCGCCTATTAAGGGCGCGCGTGCTCCTCGTCATTGTCATCGGGACGACCCACGGTCGGCGGCCAGGGCTGTTCCTGGCTGCGACCCGATCCGGAATCGGTATGCCGGATATAGTCGGCCGTCCTGGCGTCTTGGCTTGACGCTGCCGGGCTCGCCTCATCGAACTGGATATCCACCTTGTCAGGGTAGAAGCTGATCATGCCGGCGATATCGATCATGGACGGGTTGGGCGTCTCGTAGGACCAGCCGATATCCTCCACCACCTTGGCGTCGCGGTTGATGGTGAAGTAGCTGGCCTCGCCCTTGTAAGGACAGCGCGTGTGGTGGTCGTTCTTGATCAGGGCCGCCATTTCGATGTCCTGGCGCGGGAAATAGATCCGGTCGGGATAGCCCGCCTCGCTCAGCACCAGCGCGCGATCTGAATCGGCCAGGGTGTGGCCCTGGAACAGCGCGCGCACACGGCCCTTCGGCGTTGAACAGCGAATGGGGTGATCGGGACCGGGCGTCAGCATCTGGGCCATGGAAATTCTCCTTTTGCGGAAAGGAGAAACGCGCGAGGCGGCGCAAAGGGTCCGCCCCGCTTGTGAAAGCCGCGCCTCCATGTTGAGGTGTTGGGGCGAGACACTAGGGGAGCGGGCGTCATGAACATCGTCGTTGTTGCGGGAATCCTGATCACCCTGCTGACCTCCATCCCGGTGCTGCTACAGCTACGCAATCACCCCCGGGGACTGTTCGTCCTGTTTTTCGCCGAGATGTGGGAGCGGTTTTCCTATTATGGGATGCGCGGCCTACTGATCTTCTATCTGACCCAGCAGTTCATGTTCAACGACAGCGCCGCCCAGGGCCAGTACGGCGCCTACACCTCGCTGGTTTACCTGCTGCCGCTTATCGGCGGCATGCTGGCTGACCGCTTCCTGGGCACACGAAAGGCAATAGCCTTCGGGGCCTTGCTGCTCGTGGCCGGTCACCTGACCATGGCCATCGAGGGCCCGCCGGCGAAACAGATTCTGAATGTCGGCGGGGCTGAATATACCTTCCAGGTCAATGGCCGGGGCGATCATCGCGAAATCAAGCTGAAGGTCGGAGACGGCCTCTACGACTACGGCCCGGCCGCCGGTGGCGGACTGGAAATCAAGGGCTTGCCGGCCACCGCGCCCCTGGCTTCGATCCTGCCGAAAGGCGCCTATGAGCTGAAGGTCCAGGAAGGGCCCGCGATATTCAAGAACATCATGTTCCTGGCCCTGGCGCTGATTGTCATGGGGGTCGGCTTTCTGAAGGCCAATATTTCGTCCATCGTCGGCCAGCTCTATACCAAGCGCGATCCAAGGCGGGATCCCGGCTTCACCCTCTATTACTACGGTATCAACCTCGGCGCCTTCTGGGCGGCGATCCTGTGCGGCCTGCTGGGCGAAAAGGTCGGGTGGTGGGCAGGGTTCGGCCTGGCCGGCGTCGGCATGCTGGCGGGCTTCGTGGTCTTTGTCCTGGGCAAGCCATTGCTGCAGGGCAAAGGCGAGCCGCCCAATCCCGAGGCGCTGAAGAAATCCGTCGCGGGGCCGGTCAATCTCGAGTGGGCGATCTACATCGCCGGTCTTCTGGGCGTTGGGATCGTCTGGATTCTGGTGCAGCATAATGCCGGCGTCGGCTACATGCTGGCGATCGGCTCGGCCCTTGTCCTGAGCTATCTCGTCTGGTTCATGGTCGCTCACTGCACCAAGGTTGAACGCGAGCGGCTGATCCTGGCCCTGATCCTGATCTTGGCGTCGGTATTGTTCTGGACTCTGTTCGAACAGGCCGGCTCATCCCTCAACCAGTTCGCCGAACGCAACACGGATCTAAGTCTTCCCGCCGGCCAGAGCATGACCGCCGCGCAGACCCAGTCCTTCAATTCCGGCTTCATCCTGATTTTCGCGCCCGTCTTCTCAGCCCTTTGGGCTTGGCTCGGCTCGCGCAAGATGGACCCCAACCCGGTGTTCAAGTTCGCCATCGCCCTGATCCAAGTCGGCGCGGGCTTTTTCGTTCTGGTGTGGGGCGCGAAGTTCGCCGGCCCGAACTTCCAGGTGCCGCTGATTTTCCTGGTCCTGGCCTATCTTCTGCACACCACCGGAGAGCTGTGCCTGTCGCCGGTCGGCCTGTCGCAGATGACCAAGCTGTCGGTTCCCGCGGTCGTTTCTACGGTAATGGCGATCTGGTTTCTGGCCTCGTCCTGGGCGCAGTGGTTCGGCGCCCTTATCGCCAAGCTGACGGCCAGCGAAACGGTCGCCGGCCAGGTGCTTGATCCCGGTAAGGCGCTGGCAACCTATGCTGACGTCTTCCGGATGATCGGAATCTGGGGCGCCATAGCGGGGCTCGTTCTTCTGGCGCTCAGTCCCTGGCTTAAAAAGCTGGCCCACGGCGCGAGCGACACCGGCCCCTTGCCGGAGCACGGGGACGAGCGGCAGAGCCTTGAGGAAGAAACCGTCTAGGGCGCGGCGATCGGTGAAGAGCCGAACAGCGGTTTCGGCGGCTCGGCGCCGCTCTGCGCCGGCTTGTTGACGATCACCTTTTCGCCAGGCGCCAGACCGTCCTTGATCTCGGCGTAGGTTCCGTCGTCGAGGCCGACCGTCACCTTGCGCACCACCACCTTGCCGTCCGGCTGCAACACCCGCACAGCCTTGCGGCCATCGGGGTCGGCGTCGCCGAGCACCGTCAGCGGCGCGGTGGCCACACCCTTGGCTTCGCCCAGCAGGATGTGGACGTGGGCGGTCATGGCCGGGAACAGAACCCCGTCCGGATTGGGCACCTCGAACATGACGTTATAGAAGATGGCGTCCTTGGGCAGGCCCTGGCCGCCGCCGGGATCCAGCACGCCGCCGACCGGGGTCGGCTCGATGAACCGCACGGCGCCGTAGAAGCGTTTGTTGGCGTCGCCGATCAGGGTGAAATAGACGCGCTGGCCGCGTTTGACCTTGAAGATGTCGGCCTCGGAGACCTGGGCGCGCACGGTCATCACATCCATCTTGGCGATGCGGGCGATGATCGGAACCTGGCGGTTGATGTTGATCGTCTCGCCCAGGTGGGTGACGATTTCAGCGACCATGCCGTCAACCGGCGCGCGGATATTGGCCTTGTCGGTGCGCGCCTTGGCGTCGTCCAGAGTGGCCTGGTTGCTGCGCAACTGGCCTTCGAACTGGGTGATGTTGTTGGTGGCGTTGGCGATCTGGTTCTCAGCCTGGTCGACGGCGACCTGAGTGCCGGCGCCCTTGTCCAGCAGCGTCCGGTTGCGCGCCAGATTGGTGGTGGCGTAGCTGAGCTGGGCGTGGGCCTGGTTAAGGTTGGCCTGAGCGCTGTTTATCTGGGCCTGGGCCTGCTGAACCTGGTTGCGGTCATTGCCCTGCAGATTGATTTCGGCGACCAGGTCGCCGGCCTTGACGTGATCGCCCAGCTTAATGTGCATGGCCTTGATGTCGCCGGAAACCTCGGAGCCCACCTCGACGAGATCGGCCGGCTGCAAGGAGCCGGTTGCCAGCACCGCGTCCTCGATATCGCCCTTGAGAACCGTTGCGGTCTCGTAGGCCGGCCCCTTGGGGTGCAGCCAGGTGCGGGCGGCGAAGACCACACCGCCGGCGGTGAGGGCCAGAACAACCACCACGGCGCCAATCAGAAGGCCGCGGCCTGTCTTCTTCGGTTTGATCTTGGACATGTCCTATTCCCTGGCCAGGGCGTCGATCGGGTCAAGCCTGGCCGCGTTACGCGCCGGCAGCCAGCCGAACACAAGGCCGATCAGGCTGGAAACCCCGAACGCCGCCAGGATTGAGGTGGAAGAATAGACCATCTGGAACTGTTTTACGAACTGGGCGAACACCACCCCGATCAGCAGGGCGAAGCCCACGCCCAGGGCGCCGCCGATCAGACAAACCAGGATCGCCTCGATGATGAACTGGCTCATGATGTCCGAGCGCCGCGCGCCGATGGCCGTGCGCACGCCGATTTCCCGGGTCCGTTCGGAGACCGACACCAGCATGATGTTCATCACGCCCAGGCCGCCGACCATCAGCGAAATGCCGCCGATGGCGCCGATCAGCAGGGACAGCATCAGGGTGACCGACTCCACCGTCTTGCGTACGGAATCGCTGGAAACGAAATAGAAATCCTGGGCGCCGTGGCGCAGGGTCAAAAGCTGGGTCATGGCGCCGGTGGACACCGCGGTCGGCACCGCATCGGACAGACGCACCGTGATGCTCTTCAGATCGGCGGCCCGCAGCAGACGCGCGTTGACCGTGGTGTAGGGCGCCCAGACCATCAGCTGGTCGCCGGCCCCGAAGAAGGCGTTGTCGGTGCGGGCGGTGACGCCCAATACGCTGAACGGCACGCCGGCGACGATGACAACCTGGCCAATCGGGTCCTGACCGTGGGGGAACAGCTTGCGGGCGGTGGCGTCGTCCAGCACCAGCTCCTGGGCATAGCGGGCGACGCTGTCGGAATCGAAGGGCCGGCCCTGGCTGATCTTGACGCCCCGCACGCGGAAGGATTGCTCGCCGACGCCGTTGACCACCACCGTGGTCGAGACCGAGCCCTTGCGGATCACGCCGCTGGTGGTCACGGCCGGGGTGATGCTGTCGGTGTAGGGCTGGGAGGAGATCGCGGTCACGTCGTCGAGATTGAGGGTGTGGATTTCGCTGGCGTGAACATCGCCCGCGCCGTGGCCCGGATAGATGGTGATGGTGTTGGAGCCCATGGTGGCGATTTCGCCGAGGATGGCCTTTTTCGAGCCGTCGCCGAGGGCTACGATCGAGACCACCGAGGCGATGCCAATGATGATGCCCAGCATGGTCAGGAAGGTGCGCAGGCGGTGCGCGTTCATGGCCGCCGCGGCCATGCGAAGGGCCTCGGAGAGGCGGTCCAGACCCGCCAGCCAGCTTTCCTTGACGTTGAGCGCAGTCAGCGCCCGACCGCCGCCTTCAACCGCGTCCTTGTCTGTGCGGCGGTCCGAGACGATCTCGCCGTCAGCGATTTCGATGATGCGGCGGGCGTGGGCGGCGACCTTTGAATCGTGGGTCACGACGATGACGGTGTGGCCGTCGGCGCTGAGCTCGTCGAGAATACGCAGCATCTCGGCGCCGCTCTTGGAATCCAGCGCGCCGGTGGGCTCGTCAGCCAGGATGATTTCGCCACCGTTCATCAGGGCGCGGGCGATGCTGACGCGCTGCTGCTGACCGCCGGACAACTGGTTAGGGTGGTGCGCCATGCGCTCGGCCAGGCCCAGCCGCCCCAGGAGGGCGCTGGAGCGCTCGTGGCGCTTGCGACGGCTCCAGCCCGCATAGATGGCCGGCACCTCAACATTGCCCTGGGCGTTGAGGTCGGCCAGCAGGTGATAGCGCTGGAAGATGAAGCCGAAATGCTCGCGCCGCAGGGCCGCCAGTTCATCGGGAGTCAGGTCCGCCACGTCGCGGCCAGCCACGGTGTAGGTCCCTTGAGTGGGCTTATCGAGGCAGCCGAGGATGTTCATCAGGGTCGACTTGCCCGAACCGGACGGGCCGATAATGGCCACCATCTCGCCGGCCTCGATGGTCAGGTCGATGTTCTTCAGCGCCGAGACCGTGTGGTCGCCGGTGGTGTACTCCCGCCAGACGCCTTTCAGGCGAAGAAGCGCGTCCTTCACTGTTTTGGCGCCGCAACTGCGCCGAACAGCGGCTGGCCGGACGCGGCGGCGGCCGGGGCGCCGGATGTGGGCAAGGCCTCGCCGATCACCACCTTGTCGCCGGCTTTCAGACCGTCCTTGATCTCGGCCTTGAAGTTGTTGTTGACGCCGACCTGCACCCGGCGCTCAACCAGTGAGCCGTCCGGCTGCACTACCTTCACCGTCTGACGATTGTCGGGGCCCTTGGGACCAAGCGCGACCGAAGGAATGGTCAGCACATTCTTGGCCTCGGCCAGAACGATGTGAACCTCGGCCGTCATGGCCGGAAACAGCACCCGGTCGGGGTTCGGCACCTCGAACAGCACATTGTAGTAGATGGCGCCCTTCTGGACGCCGCCGTTGGGGTCCAGCACGCCGCCGGCGGGCGTCAGCTCGCGATCGCGCAGGGTGGCGTAATAGCGCCGGCCCGGCTCGCCCAGGATGGTGAAATAGACCTTTTGCCCGGGCTGGACCTTGATGATGTCGGCCTCCGACACCTGGGTGCGCACGGTCATGACGTCCATCTTGGCGACCTTGACGATGATCGGCACCGTCTGGTTGGTGTTGATGGTCTGGCCCACGTGCGAGACGACCTCGGCGATGATGCCGTCGATCGGCGAGCGGATGTTGGCGCGGTCGAGATTGTTGCGGGCGTTGTCGAGATTGAGCTCCTGATTGCGCAGGTTGTTTTCCTGCTGGGTCAGGTTGGCCTGGGTCGCCGCCAGCTGGGCGACCGACTGATCGACCTGGGCCTGAGTGCCGGCGCCTTTTTCGGCCAGCAGCTGGTTGCGGCTTAGCGTCGACTGGGTAAGCGTCAGGTTGGCGCGGACCGAATTGACCTGGGCCTGGGCCTGAGCGACCTGGGTTTCCTGCTGGCGGACCTGGTTGTTCAGATTGGTCGGATCGATATTGGCGAGGAGCTGGCCGCTCTTGACCTCGTCGCCCAGTTTGACGCCCATGGAGACAATCTGGCCGGACGTCTGCGAGCCGACGTTGACCACGTCCGCAGGTTGCAGGGCGCCGGTCGCCAGCACCGCCGATTCCACATCGCCCATCTTGGCCGTATCCGTCAGATAGTTCGGCTTGGGCGGGCCCTTCATCGCATTCATCGCAAAGGCGCCGACGCCTGCAATTACGAGCGCGCCGACAACCAGTCCTACGATGAGGCCTTTGTTCGCCTTCATTAGTTCTTCCTCATGCCCGGCCGCTCGACGGCTCCGGGTTGTCATTTCAGTGTCGTGGCGATCTGCGCCGCCTTCCGCCGGGTAAATGAGTCCTACCTCTCCCCGAAGCGGAGACAGCGTTTATAGCCGTATCGCGCGAGGGCAAGGGGCAAACCGTCCCTAGCGGCGATCGATTTGGCCCTATTCGGCCAAGATCGGGCCGAAAAGAGGGCGGGTGTTGACTTTTTGTCCGATCAGCCGGCTCCGCCCACGGTCAGACCGGTGATTTTGAGCGAAGGCTGGCCAAGGCCGACGGGCACGCCCTGGCCTCCCTTGCCGCAGACGCCGATGCCGGGATCGAAGCAGAAATCATCGCCGATCATAGTCACGCGGGTCAGGGCGGAAGGCCCGTCGCCGATCAGGGTGGCGCCCTTGACCGGCGTGGTGATCTTGCCGTCCTCGATGCGATAGGCCTCGGTGCACTGGAAGACGAACTTGCCGTTGGTGATGTCCACCTGGCCGCCGGCGAAGCTGGCGCAGTAGATGCCGTTCGCCGTCGACTTTATCATGTCTTCGAACTTGTGCTCGCCGGCCAGCATGGCGGTGTTGGTCATCCGCGGCATGGGCGGATAGGCGTAGGACTGGCGCCGGCCGTTGCCGGTCGCCTCCATACCCATCAGGCGCGCGCTCATCCGGTCATGCATGAATCCCTTCAGGATGCCGTCCTCGATCAGCACCGTGCGGCCGGTGGGCGTGCCTTCATCATCGATGGTCAGCGATCCGCGGCGGCCGAGAACCGCGCCGTCGTCGAACACCGTAACCCCGGGGGCTGCGACCCTCTGGCCGATCCGCCCTGAAAAGGCCGACGAGCCCTTGCGGATGAAGTCACCCTCCAGACCGTGGCCGACCGCCTCGTGCAGCAGCACGCCGTTCCAGCCGGGGCCCAGCACCACATCCATTTCGCCGGCCGGACAGGCGACGGCCTCCAGATTGACCAGCGCCATGCGCAGCGCCTCGTCGACGCTGGCCTGCCATTTCTCGGGCGTGATCCAGGCGTCGAAGCCGGCCCGACCGCCTGCGCCGTGATTGCCGCTTTCGCGCCGGCCGTTCTTCTCGACGGTGATCGACACCGACAGACGCACCAGGGGCCGCACATCGCGCAGCAGCCGGCCATCGGCCCGCAGAATTTCAATGACCCGCCGCTCGCCGGCCAGGGCGGCCGAGACCTGCACCACGCGCGGATCGCGCGCCCGGGCCCAGGCGTCGATCTCCTGCAGCAGAGCGACCTTGTCGGAGAACACCGGATTGGCGACAGGATCTTCATCGCCATACAATTTGGCGTTGGTCAGCCGCGGCGGCTCGGCGGCGACGCCTTCGTAGCCGCGGCGGGCCAGGCGGGCGGCGGCGCCGGCCCGGCCGATGGCGGCTTCGGAGATTTCGGCGGCGTGGGCGTACCCGGCCGATTCGCCCGCCACGACGCGCAGGCCAAAGCCCTCGGTGGAATCGTAGGAGGCCGACTTCAGCCGGCCGTCGTCAAAGACGAAGCTTTCGCTCTCACTCTGTTCAAGAAACAGCTCGCCGTCATCGGCAGTGTGGAGGGCATCGCTCAGGTGGGCGCGAGCGCGTTCGGGGTCGACGCCGTGGGCGTCCAGGATCGAGGGAGCGGCGGCAGGAAGGGTCATGACCCTTAGTTAGGTCTTCTTCTTGCCTTCGTCACCCTTTTGCGGCGCCGCAGGAGCCGCACGTTCGCGAATGTTGACCTTGCCGATCCCGTGGCGCTCTTCGGTCAGGGACTTGGGGCGGCCCAGCAGCGTGGCCGCGCCCACGCCGTTGATCTCCACAAAGGCGGTGTCGGTGGGCCCGGCGGTGACGTTGCTGGCGCCGTTCATCTCAATGTGTGCGTCGGTCAGAGCAAGGTCGGTGAAGTCGGCCTTGCTGGCGCCATTGAGTTCGAGGGTCAGGGACCTGGCCCGGCCGGCGCCCTGCACATCGCCGGCGCCATTGACCTGGAGTCCCAGTTCATCCTGGTCGTAGCCGCGCAGGTCGACCTTCTGGGCGCCGTTGAATTCGAACCGCGTGACGTTTGGCGCCTGAACCGCGATGGTCAGGTGGCCGCCGCCGCGAATGTTGTGCGAGGTGACGCCCTGAATGCGGATCTCGGATGTCCCGGCGCCTTCGATCTGCGCACCCAT
>CAZJBC010000067.1:0-11034 GCA_964543805.1 uncultured Brevundimonas sp. | reverse complement strand
CGAACAGCTGGGTGATCTCGATCGGCTTGGCGACGAAATCGTCCATGCCGCAGGCCCGGTATTCCGCCACCTGGTGAGCCATGGCGTTGGCGGTGAGCGCTATGATCGGGGTGGGCGGCCGGCCCGTGAGGGCCTCCTCGGCGCGGATCGCACGGGTGGCGGCGAGGCCGTCCATCTCGGGCATCTGGACATCCATCAGGATCAGGTCCCACTGGCCATTTCGCCAGGCTTCCACCGCCTGAACACCGTTGGCGACGATCACAGGATCGACGCCGGCCTGATGCAGCAGGGTGCGCAGGACAAGCTGGTTGACAGCATTGTCTTCGGCGGCCAGCACGCGAAGGTCCGAGGCGTCAGACCGGCGCCCGGCTGGCTGATCATGGGAGGGCTCGGCCACGGTTCCGCCCAGACCCTCTCCAAGCCGTTCAAGCGGCAGCATCACTTCGAAGACCGAGCCCTCGCCCGGCGTGCTGCTCGCGGTGATTGTTCCGCCCATCAGCTGGGCCAGGTCGCGGCAGATCGCCAGGCCCAGGCCGGTGCCGCCGTAACGACGGGTGGTCGAGGCATCGGCCTGCTCGAATTTGCCGAACAGGCGCGGCAACCGGTCGGCCGGCACGCCGACACCGGTATCGGAGATGCAAATGCGCAGGATCTCCTCCGGACGGCTGACGGTGACCAGCACTTCGCCCTGCTCGGTGAATTTTACAGCGTTGGAGATCAGGTTGTAGAGGATCTGGCGCAATCGGGTTGAATCGCCGCGGTAGAGGCCCCGCGCCGGCTCCTCGATCACCAGATTGAACGACAACCCCTTGCGGTTGGCCAGCTCGGTGAAGGCTGCGTGGGCGCCATGGGCGACGTCTTTGATGTCGAAATCGTCCAGCTCGAGTTCGAGCTTGCCCGCCTCAATCTTCGATATGTCCAGAACATCGTTCAGGATGGCCAGCAGAGTCTCGCCCGATTGTCGGATAATCGACAGGCGATCACGCTGGACGTCATCCAGTTCGTCCGCCGCCATCGCCTGGGCCATGCCGAGCACGCCGTTCAGGGGGGTGCGGATCTCGTGACTCATGGTCGCCAGAAAGGCGCTCTTGGCGCGGGTGGCGGTCTCGGCCTCGTCTTTGGCGTGGATGAGCGCGATCTCGGCCTGTTTGCGTGCGGTGATGTTCTGCATGGCGCCGATCAAGCCACGTGGCTTGCCGTGGCGGTCCCTCACCAACTGCACCGAACTAGCCGCCCAAATCTCCTGATCGTCCTGCCTTGCGATACGATATTCGGGAATGAACTTGCGGTCCTCGTCGACGGCCTTCTCCCACTCAGCGCTGATCGCATCGCGATCCTCCGGATGGACCGTCGAATGGCCGGCGCCATAGAGATCATCATAGGTCAGAGTTCGGCCGAAGATTTCCTGCTGGGTCTGTTCCGTCAATCCCGCGAGGAGAAGCTCGCGTTTTTCGTAGTCCAGCTCCCAGACGTGCAGATTGGTCATTTCGCAAGCCAGGTTCATGCGTTGCTCGGCGCGTTCAGAACGGCGAAGAGCAACGATAGTGTCGGTAACATCCAGAGCGACGCTGATCAGACCCCCGATCTTTCCCTCATCGTCGTACCAAGGCGTCAGTTCCGTTCGAAGCCAGCCATCGGTTCCATCAGGCCGAGGCCAGCGGACGCGGCCCGCCCGAATTGTTTCGCCGGCCAATACCTGGTCGTAGCTGGCCCGATAGAGCTCGTAGCCGGGCTGAAGATCATAGACCGACCTGCCCACGCCGGTTTCCGCCGTAAGGTCCATTTCGCTCAGCCACTGTTTGCTCGCGGTTATGACACGCATGTCGGTGTCGAGCATCATCAGCGAAACAGGGATAACCTCCACGAGCGCCGCCAGCATGGTGCGGGTAGAGCGTAACTCCTGGACGCCCTGGGCCAAGGCCTCGTCGGCCCGGGCGCGGTCGCATTCGTCAGCGATGAATTCGGCGAGGCTCTCTAGTCCAGCTACAATATTCCGGTCTTCGGCCTTCGGCTCGCAAAACACCGCACAGAAGGCGCCGAGCACGGTTCCATCAGGCAGACGAATTGGCACTCCGGCGTAAGTTCGCAGATAGGGGGGCCCCGCAATCATCGCATTGTCACGCATGATCGGCGAAAGCTGCATGTCCTCAATCCACAGCGCCTTGCCTTCATCGATCACCAACGCGCTGGCGTTGTCCCGCTGGGTCAGCTTGTTGTGCGGATCTATGCTGCGGTAGACCTTTCCGTCGCGCACCAGGACAATGGTGGCCTCGAAGGCGCCAAACATATTCATCGCCAGGGTGCGCACCCGTTTGAATGCTGCCCGGTCCCAGGTCATGCCAAAGGGCAGGATAGACTCGTCCTCAGTGTTCGATACTTTCGATCTGATCACCGGCTTATCCTCAACAAAGACCCGACCAGTGTGTCGGGACCCGGGTTAAGGTCTGGTGGTGATCGGGTTAATAGGCCGTCCCTGCGGCGATATGGCTCAACTCAATTGAGCAAGGACGCCGGCCGCGAGACGATCAGGACGCCTGGGCCTGACGCGGTTCTTCCGCCTCGTCCAGCACCCGTTCCATGGCGGCGAACAGCTGGGTGATCTCGATCGGCTTGGCGACGAAATCGTCCATGCCGCAGGCGCGATATTCGGCTACCTGGTGGGCCATGGCGTTGGCGGTGAGCGCGATGATCGGCGTCGGCGCCCGGCCGGTTTCAGCCTCTTCGGCGCGGATCGCCCGGGTGGCGGCGGGACCGTCCATTTCGGGCATTTGGACGTCCATGAGGATCAGGTCCCATAGCCCGTTCCGCCAGGCTTCCAGCACCTGGGCGCCGTCGGAAACCACGACAGGATCAATGCCGGCCTGATTAAGCAGGGTGCGCAGGACCAGCTGGTTGACGGCATTGTCCTCGGCGGCGAGGATTCTCAGGTTGGAGGGATCGACCGGCTCGGCCGGTCCGCTGCATTCGGTCGGAAGCGGCGCCGCGGCGCGGCTGTCGCCGACACGGACGAGCGGCAGGCTCACCTCGAAGGTCGAACCCTCGCCCAGGACGCTGCTGGCGGTGATCCCGCCGCCCATCAGTTCAGCCAGGTCGCGACAAATGGCCAGGCCAAGGCCGGTGCCGCCATAGCGGCGGGTGGTCGAAGCGTCAGCCTGTTCGAACTTCTCGAACAGTTTGTGAAGCCGGTCGGGCCGCACGCCCACGCCGGTGTCGCTGACCCGCATCCGCAGGCCGCCGTCATCGCGCGCGACACTGACGCGCACCTCACCTTGTTCGGTGAATTTCACGGCGTTGGAGACCATGTTGTAGAGGATCTGCCGCAGGCGGGTGGAGTCGCCCAGATAGACGCCCCGGGCATGGTCTTCGATCACGAGGTTGAAGGACAGACCCTTGCGGTTGGCCAGTTCGGTGAAGGCGGCGTGGGCGCCCCGGGCCACCTCGCCGATGTCAAACTCGGCCATTTCCAGCTCAAGCTTGCCGGCCTCGATCTTGGAGATGTCCAGCACGTCGTTGAGGATGGCCAGAAGGGTCTCGCCCGACTGGCGGATGATCGACAGGCGCTCGCGCTGGGTCTCATCCAGCGCGTCGGCGGACATCGCCTGGGCCATTCCCAGCACGCCGTTCAGCGGCGTGCGAATCTCGTGGCTCATGGTCGCCAGGAAGGCGCTCTTGGCGACATTGGCCGCTTCGGCGTCTTCCT
This sequence comes from uncultured Brevundimonas sp., assembly GCA_964543805.1. Classification (GTDB taxonomy): domain Bacteria; phylum Pseudomonadota; class Alphaproteobacteria; order Caulobacterales; family Caulobacteraceae; genus UBA5005. The sequence continues at coordinate 7,334 of CAZJBC010000067.1, read as the reverse complement.
TGGCATGGACCAGGGCCCGCTCGGCCTTCTTTCGGTCGGTGATGTCCTGCATGGCCCCGACCAGCCGGACGGCTTCCCCTGCCTTATTGCGGATAAGTTCGACTCCGCAGGCAACCCAGATTTCCTTGCCCTGCTCGTGATTTAGCCGGTACTCCGGCGTAAAGCGGCGACCTTCGAGAGTGGCGGCCCGCCATTCTTCGGCGATCTGCGCGCGATCTTCCGGATGGATGGTTACATTGGTGTCCGGCGCCAGGTCTTCGTAGCTGTATTCCCGGCCATACAGATGCATTTGTTCGGCTTTGGTGCCCTCGCCGATCACCAGCTTCTTGTTTTCGTAATCAATCTCCCAGACATGCAATTTGGCGATCTGGGCCGCCATGTTCATGCGTTGCTCGGCGCGCTCGCTGCGGCGAAGGGCGATCACCGTGTCCGTTATGTCCAGCGCGGCGCTGATCAGCCCGCGAATCTTGCCCTCATCGTCGCACCATGGCGTCATTTCAGTGCGTAGCCAGGCGACTTTCCCATTGGCCATGGGCCACCGAACCCGCTCGGAGCGGATCGTCTCGCCCGCCAGGACGCGGTCATAGCCCTCCCGGTAAATTTCGAAGGACGGCATGATGTCATAGACGACGCGGCCGATGGCGGATTCCGCGGTCAGATTCATGTTGGTCAGCCAGGTTTTGCTGGCCACAACCACACGCATTTGCGTGTCCAGCATCATCAGGGACACCGGCACAGCGCCGACGATCGCGGTCACCAGATTGTTTGTCGACTTTAACTGCTCGACGCCCTGGGTTCGCTCTTCCGCCGCCCGGGCGGCGTTGCACTCGTCAGCGATGATGGCCGCCAGATCGCGGAGCCGGGCCAGCATGCGCGGCTCTTCGGGGCGCACCTCGGTTCCCACCACGCACAAAGCGCCCAGGACGAGGCCGTCGGCCAGAATGATCGGCGCGGCGATGTAATAACGCAGATAAGGCGGGCCGACGACCAGGGCCCCGTCCGCCAGCTCCGGTATTTTGGTCACGTCTTCAAACCACCGGGGTTCGCCGCCATCAATCACGATCTGACCGGCGCGGTCGCGCGCCGGCAGCTTGTTTTCGGGATCGACGCTGCGCCAGACCCGGCCGTCGCGTACGATCGTGACCGTAACCTCATAAGCGCCGAACAGGGCCATGGCGATCGAGCGCACGCGCTTGAACACCGGGCGGTCCCAGGTCATGCCGAACGGCAGAACGGCTTGATCCACAAGAACCGGGACCGGATGATCGACATCGGCCATGGCGTCCCCCTTATCAGTTGTAGGGACTATGGCCGCCTATAGTTAAGGCTAAGTGGCTAAAGTGGCGCCCAAAATGGGTGCGGCAATTTGGCTCAAACGATTGTTTTGGCGCGATTTTTCTAGCCCAAAGCGGCCAGAACCACGCCCAGACCGGTCGCCCCGCCCCACGCTAACTGCCGTAGCGTAAGGTTTTCAGCAAAAAGCCTGCGCCCGACCAGGGCCGACAGCGGCAGCTCGATGACTCCGACCGCGCGCACGGGGGCCGCGGGCGCGAGGGCCAGGGCCGTTATCCACAGCGCCGATGCCGTGGCGCCCGCAAACCCTGCGCCCAGCGATGCGCGCCAGCTCTTCGTCACCGCTCGCAGCGAGGCGGGGTCTTTCCAGGCCAGCCAGACGACCAGTCCAACCGACTGCAGGGCCTGGGTGGCGCTAGAGGTGACCACGGCGGCGAAAGCGGCGTGGTGCGGCTCGACGGTCAGGCTGGCGGCGCGATAGGCGTTCAGGGCAATGGCGTAGCAGGCGCCGGAGATCAGGCCGAAAACGATGCCGGACGCAGCTCCCCGCTCAACCCCCCTTTTCGGCCAGGACAGGGCGAGCAGGCCGGCGCTGGCCAGCGCCACGCCCGCCCAGCCCAGCGGGCCCTGGCTTTCGTGCAGCACCGCCCAGCCGACGATGGCTGCGAATGGCAGCGAGCTTTGCTGGAACGCCGCGCCGATCGCGAAGCCGGACTTGCCCATGCAGGTCAGCAGGGCCGCCGTCGCGCCCACCTGGGCCGCCGCGCCAAGGCTGGCGGCGATCCAGAACCGCGGCGCAAAGTTCAGATTGGCGTGCGGCCAGATCATCCAGCAGACGGCGACGAAGACGAGGCTGAACGGCAGACCGAACAGGAAGCGCACCAGGGTCGCGCCCCATGGGCCGGCGTCGCCCATGAGACTGCGCTGCAGGGCGTTGCGCGCGACCTGGAAGGTCGCGGCGCACGCGGTGATGGGGATGAAGATGAACATCTCAGATATCCGAAAAATACAAAACTTCCGTCATCCTCGGTTTGCCCGCAGGGCAAGACCGAGGACCCAGCAGAGTCGGTCGTGAAGCTGCGATGTCGCGCGTCGAAAGACGGGATGCTGGGTCCTCGGGCTTCGGCTAAGGGCCGAACCCGAGGATGACGGTCGTTGTTTTGGTGGCTCTACCCGTTCGCCGCGACGGCGTCGGGGGCGGATTTCTCCCGGCGGGCCATCAGGTTGTTGAGGGCGCCGATATAGGCCTTGGCCGAGGCCACAAGCGTATCGGTGTCCGCCGCCTGGCCCGAGGCGATGCGATCGTCCTCTTCGAGACGGACCGAGACCTGGGCCTGAGCGTCGGTGCCTTCGGTGACTGCATGCACCTGGAACAGGCGCAGGGACGCCGTGTGCGGCACCACCCTGCGGATGGCGTTGAACACCGCGTCCACCGGCCCGTCGCCCGTCGCCGTGGCGGTCTTTTCCACGCCATCTATGGTGACGGTCAGCTCGGCCGATTGCGGGCCTTCGGTGCCGGCCACCACGCGCAGGCGGGCGACCTGGATGCGGTCGGCGGTGTGGGCCAAAGCATCGTCCACCAAAGCGATGATGTCGTCGTCGTAGACCAGCTTTTTCTTGTCGGCCAATTCCTTGAACTTGACGAAGGCGTCGTTCAGGGCGTTCTGGCCCAGTTCGTAGCCCAGGCCCTTCAGCTTGTCGCGGAAAGCGGCCCGGCCCGAATGCTTGCCCATGACCAGATTGGTCGCGCCCTGCCCCACGTCCTCGGGATGCATGATCTCGTAGGTTTCGCGGTTCTTCAGCATGCCGTCCTGGTGAATGCCGGCCTCGTGGGCGAAGGCGTTCTTGCCGACGATGGCCTTGTTGTACTGGACGGGAAAACCGGTGATCGCCGAGACATAGCGCGAGGCGCGCATGATATGCTCGGTAGCGATGCCCGTGGTCACGCCGCCCAAAGCATCGGCGCGGGTGCGGATGGCCATCACCACCTCTTCGAAGGCGGCGTTGCCGGCCCGCTCGCCGATGCCGTTGATGGCGCATTCGATCTGGCGCGCCCCGCCCATAACCCCTTCCAGGGAATTGGCGACGGCCAGGCCCAGGTCGTTGTGGCAGTGGGTTGAAAAGACGACCTTGTCGGCGCCGGGGACGTTCTCGATCAGGTCGCGGAACATGGCGCCGTACTGGGTCGGATAGGCGTAGCCCACCGTGTCCGGCAGGTTGATGGTGCCGGCCCCGGCGCGGATGGCGGCCTCGACCGCGCGGCGCAGGAATTCGCGTTCGGCGCGGGTGCAGTCTTCCGCCGACCATTCCACATCGCCGCACAGGTTGCGGGCGAGCGTTACCGAGCCGGTGATGCTCTCCAGCACCGCCTCGGGCTCCATCAGCAGCTTGTGCTTCATGTGCAGGGGGCTGACGGCGATGAAGGTGTGGATGCGGCCGCGCTTGGCCGGCCGGACGGCCTCGGCGCAGCGCTCGATATCCATGGGGGCCGAGCGTGACAGGCCGCAGACGATGCTTTCGGTAATGACCTGGGAGACGGCGCGGACGGCTTCGAAATCGCCGTTGGAGGCGATGGGGAAACCGGCCTCGATGACGTCGACCTTCATGTCCTCCATGATCTTGGCCAGTTCGATCTTCTCGTCATGGCTCATGGAGGCGCCGGGCGATTGCTCGCCGTCACGCATGGTGGTGTCGAAGATGATGACGCGGTCCTTGTCAGACGGCGCTTTGGGTGCGGGGATGTTCATTTCGGTGCTCTTCGCGCAATTCGGTGCAGTTTTAAGGGGTGAAGATTTCAAACCCCTGAGCGCCGGACCCGCGGCTTAAGACGCAGGCTCAGACGGTCGCCCAGGGGCGGCTAAGCCCCAGGCTAAGAAGCGTCGAAACAATGGCGCGCTGCGTGCACATGAGGCGGGACATAGCGCGAGTTAGGGCGGGAGGCAAGGATCGAGACGTCAGCCTTCCAACCACCTCCCCCGTTTTACGGGAGAGGTGTATCAGGGCTGCGTTGACGCCCGGCCCGCTCTGCCGGAAGGTGTTCCCAAACAAAAAAGTCCTGGGGAGGACCGCATCATGTCTCAACCTTTCGATCGCCGCGCATTCATGGCCGGCCTTGGCCTGACCGGGGCGGCCAGCGCCCTGCCGGCCTGGGCCCAGCAGGAAGCCCCGCCGGCGCCGCCTGCCCCGCCCATGCCGGCCGTACCGGGCGTTCCGGGCGTGCGGCCGCCCACGGTGGGCGTCGCCTCCGACATCGATGCGCGGATCGCCCTGTTCATGAAGCGCCAGATCGAAGGCAATCAGCTGACCGGCGGCATCACCGCGGTGGCCCGCAAGAACAAGCTGGTGCACTTCCAGGCCCACGGCGCCCTCGACATCGAGGCGGGGACGAAGATGCGCACCGACAATCTGATGGTGATGATGTCATCCACCAAGCCGACCACGGCGGTCGCCCTGCTGCAGCAGATGGAGGCGGGCAAGATATCGCTGGACGACAAGGTCTCAAAATTCATCCCTGAACTGAAAGACATGCGCGTTTTCAAGGTCATGCCGCCGCAATACGTTTCGGCGGGCGCGGTCGCGGCTGGGACCCAGACGGCGCCGGCGGCAGGGCGCGGGGCCGGGCGCGGCGCCTCGGGAACGCCGCCCGAGACCGAACCGGCTCACCGCGAGCTGACCATCAAGGACCTGGCCACCCACACCTCGGGCCTGAACGGATCGCCCCAGGGCGTGCCGCCAGGAACGCCCAACACCCTGGCCGCGCGGATTCCCTATCTGAAGAACACCCCGCTCGACTTCCAGCCCGGCAGCCGCTGGGCCTATTCGGCGACGACCGGTCCGGACGTGCTGGCGCGGATCATCGAAATCACCTCGGGCGTGCCGCACGACGTCTATGCCCGCGAGCGCATTTTCCAGCCGATCGGCATGAAGGACACCGCCTGGAACCTGACCGCCGAACAGGCCGCCCGCGTGGTGCCCCGTTATACCCGCAATGGCAACGCCTGGGTAAAGGCCCGCGCCAACCCGGCCGCCCAGACAACTTATTTTTCCGGCGCCTATGGCCTGTCGTCGACGACCATGGACTATCTGCTGTTCGAGACCATGCTGCTGGGCAAGGGCGCCATCAATGGCAAGCGGGTGCTCAAGGAATCGTCCGTCGAGCTGATGCACAAAAACCTGATCGGCGACCTCTATCACGGCATCAATGGCGTCACCGAAGGCACGGGTTTCGGCATTCTGGTGCGCACGGTGCTCGATCCCAACACCTGCGGTTGCGGGCGCAAGGTGGGCGGCTTTGGCTGGGGCGGCGCCTATGGCACCATGAGCTGGACCGACCCGCTGAACGACCTGGTGGGCGTCTACTTCGTCCAGCAGCCGCACGATGAGCTGCGGCAGGAATTCGAATATGTGGTCAAGAGCACGCTGAGCTGACGGAAAGCGGCCATGTCCGACGCGTCCCTGCTGGACCTCGTCAACGCCATCCGAGCCCGCGACACGGCTGGCGCCCTGGCGATTCTGGCCGCGTCGCCTCAGCTGGCCAAGGCGGCGTTCACAAGCAACGGCAATTTCAAATTTCCGGTGGGCTCTTACTACTACATCGGCGACACCGCCCTGCACTTCGCCGCCAATGCCTATGACGAGAAGGTCGCCAGCCGGCTGATCGCCGCCGGCGCCGACGTACGGGCCGGTAACCGCCGGGGCCATGAGCCGCTGCACCTTGCAGCCAGCGGCGAGCCGAACAGCCCCCGCTGGAACCCGTCCGCCCAGGCGGCGGTCATCAACCTGCTCATCGACGCCGGCGCCGATCCCAATGCGACCTATTCCGGCGAAGTCACGCCCCTGCACCGAGCCGTGCGCTGCCGCTGCGCCAGGGCGGTCGAGGCCCTGCTGGACCGCGGCGCCAATGTGCGGGCCAAAAACAAGGCGGGCTCGACCGCCTGGGTGCTGGCGCAGCACACCACCGGCCGGGGTGGAACCGGATCGCCGCAAGCCAAGACACAGCAGGCGATGATCCTTGAGCTGCTGGAGCGGCGGGGCGGCGCGGCGTGACCTCCACGACCTTCCTGGCCACGATCCGGCCGGATGGCGAGATGAGCTCGATCGCCCTGCCCTTTGATCCGCGCGCGGTGTTCGGCAAGGCCCGGCCGGCGGTGACGGCGAGCCTGAACGGCTACAGCTACCGGACCACCGTATTCGACATGGGCCACGGCCCCTTCATCCCGCTGCGCAAAAGCCATCGAGAAGCCGCCGGCGTCCTGGGCGGGCAAACCGTCGAGGTCACCCTGACGCTGGATACCGAGGCCCGCACGGTCACCCCGCCCGACGATCTGGTCGCCGCGCTGAAGGCCGCAACCGGCGCCTGGGAAGGCTGGCAGGCGCTCAGCTACACAACCCAGCGCGAACACGCCGAAGGGATCGAACAAGCCAGGCGACCGGAAACGCGGCTCAAGCGCCTGAGTCTGGCGGTGGCGGCGGCCCAGTCGCGGGCGGCGAAAAGATGATCGTCACCCTCGCGACAAGCGCGAGGGTGACGATGTAATGATGAGTACATCGCTCCCTCTCTTACGTTGCACCGCACACAAAGCGGGCGTAAACCGGCGCGCCTTTTCTCGCTGGAGCTTTTGAGTCTCATGTCGCTGCAATCCGCCTCGCTGTCCCGCGTCAAGCCGTCAGCCACCCTGGCCGCGGATGCGAAAGCGCGCGAGCTGAAGGCGCAGGGGCGTGACGTCATCGGCCTGGCCGCCGGCGAGCCGGACTTCGACACCCCCGACAACATCAAGGAAGCGGCCATCAAGGCCATCCGCGACGGCAAGACCAAATACACCAACGTCGACGGCATCGTGGAGCTGAAGGAAGCCATCTGCGCCAAGTTCGCGCGCGAGAACGGCCTGACCTACAAGCCGAGCCAGGTGCACGTCTCCACCGGCGGCAAGCCGGTCATCTACAATGCGCTTCTGGCCACCCTCGCGGCCGGCGACGAGGTCGTCATCCCGGCGCCCTACTGGGTGTCCTATCCGGACATGGTCCTGCTCGCCGGCGGCCAG
>CAZJBC010000066.1:0-11043 GCA_964543805.1 uncultured Brevundimonas sp. | reverse complement strand
CGGGAAGAAATAGAGCACGACCGGTCCCTTTTTCAGCTGATCCTTCAGCGAAAAGGTGGACGGATTGCCGTTCTCGTAGGCGGTGAGCTTGAAATCAGGCGCGGCGGAGCCGACGGCCAGGGCCGCGGCCATGGCCGGACCGGCGATTGCAACGGCCATGGCGGCCGCGGTGATGAGCATGCGGTTCATTGATCTTGTTCCTCCAAACAGTGAGCGCCGTTATGGCGCCATCGGGAAAGTTTTTCCAGCAAAAGGCACAACCGTTCATCCGGTGCGCTTCTTGCCGCATCCTGCGCTTTCGCCTAACCGTGCCAGCCTGATTCTGAACGGGACCTGACGCATGACACTCGCCTTTCTTTTCCCCGGCCAGGGCAGCCAGTCGGTCGGCATGGGCGCCGATCTGGCCGACGCCTTCGCCTCGGCCCGCGCCGTGTTCGACGAGGTCGACGACGCCCTGGGCCAGAAGCTGTTCAAGCTGATGCGCGAGGGTCCCATCGAGGACCTGACCCTGACCGAAAACGCCCAGCCGGCGCTTATGGCCGTCAGCCTGGCGGTGATGCGGGTGCTGGAAAAGGACTTCGGCGTCGGCGTCGAGCGCGCGGCCTTTGTCGCCGGCCACAGCCTGGGCGAATATTCCGCCCTTGCCGCGGCTGGCGCGATCACCGTTCACGACACCGCCCGCCTTTTGAAGCTGCGCGGCCAGGCCATGCAGCGGGCCGTGCCGGTGGGGGCGGGAGCCATGGCCTCGCTGATCGGACCCAAGAGCGACGTGGCCCTGGCCGAGGCCGCGGCGGCGGCCGGCTCCAAGGTTGGCGTCTGCGTGGTCGCCAACGACAACAACGCCGGCAATGTGGTGATCTCGGGAGACAAGGCTGCGGTGGACCTGGCCATCGAGAAGGCCAAGGAGTTGGGCGCGCGGGCGATCCCGCTGAATGTTTCGGCGCCCTTTCACTGCCCGCTGATGCAGCCCGCCGCCGACGAGATGGCCCAGGCCCTGTTCAGCGCGCTGATCGTCCAGCCCCGCGCGCCGCTGGTGGCCAACGTCACCGCCCGCCCGACCCACGATCCGGAAGAAATCCGCCGCTTGCTGGTTGAGCAGGTCACCAGTCGCGTGCGCTGGCGCGAGAGCATGGAATGGATGGCGGGCAAGGGAGGGGTCACCCGTTTTGCCGAAGCCGGCGCCGGCAAGGTGCTGTCCGGAATGGCCAAGCGCATCGCCCCTGACGCCGAAGCGGTCGCCCTGAACGGCCCGGCCGATCTGGAAGCGTTCGCCAGGAGCCTGTAAGTGCGTGGTTCCAGACGCGATGCTGACGCAGCGCTCCTCACCATGACGAAGAATTTGTGCAAGCCAACCAAGCCCGTCATCCTGAGGAGCCCGCAGGGCGTCTCGAAGGACGCAAACCAGGAAATGCAATCATGTTCGACCTGACCGGCAAGACAGCCCTGGTGACCGGCGCCTCGGGGGGCATCGGCGGGGCCATCGCCCACGCCCTGCATCAGCGCGGCGCCCATGTGGTGCTGTCGGGCACCCGGGCCGAGGCCCTGGCTTCGGTGGCCGGCGAGCTGGGCGGACGCTGTTCCACCCTGGTCGCCAATCTTGCCGATCCGCAGGCCGTCGATGGCCTGATCGCGGCGGCCGAAGAGGCGGCGGCAGCCCCGCTGGACATCCTGGTCGCCAACGCCGGCATTACGCGCGATGGCCTTCTGCTGCGCATGAAGGACGAGGACTGGGAGGCGGTGATCCGCGTCAATCTGGAGAGTTACTTCCGCCTGTCCCGCGCCGCCATGCGCGGAATGATGAAGCGCCGCACGGGCCGAATCATCGGCATCACCTCGATCGTCGGGGTCACCGGAAACGCCGGCCAGACCAACTATGCGGCCTCCAAGGCGGGCATGATCGGATTTACGAAAGCCCTGGCCGCCGAGGTCGCCAGCCGCAACATCACGGTCAATTGCGTGGCCCCGGGTTTCATCGAAAGTCCGATGACCGACGGGCTCACCGAGGCCCAGAAAACCGCCATTATGGGCCAGATTCCGGCAAATCGGCTGGGAACGGGGGCCGAAGTCGCCGCCGCGGTGGTCTATCTGGCCAGCGACGAGGCGGCCTATGTCACCGGCTCGACCTTGCACGTGAACGGCGGAATGGCGATGGTGTAGGACCAAAGCGTTCCCTGCACTGGCCGCTAGGCGAGCAAAAAGGAACGTGCTAGGCGAAACTCGAATTGACGGCGTAACCCACGGGGGGCGCGGTCCAGCTAGACGAAAAGGTAAGTCACTGATGTCCGACATTCTCGAACGGGTTCGCAAGATCGTAATCGAGCATCTGGACGCCGACCCGGAGAAGGTCACCGAGAAGGCGGCGTTCATCGACGATCTCGGCGCCGACAGCCTCGACAATGTCGAGCTGGTGATGGCGTTTGAGGAAGAGTTCGACATCGAGATTCCCGACGACGCGGCTGAGCACATTCAGACCGTCGGCGATGCGGTGAAGTTCATTTCGGAAAAGGTGGGCTAAGCCCCGCCACCCTGCCGAAAGGCTTAGGTAAATCATGCGCCGCGTTGTCATCACCGGCATAGGCCTGCTCACCCCCCTTGGTTGGGGGACAGAGATCACGTGGAAGCGGATTCTGGCCGGCGAAAGCGGCTGCGGGCGCATCAGCAGTTTCGATCCCACGTGTTACGGCTGCGAGATCGCCTGCGAGGTGCCGCGAATCGATGGCCGCGGCCATGGCGGGCCGGACGTGCAGGGCAGCTTCGATCCAGACCAGACCATGAGCCCGCGCGATCAGCGCCGGGTGGACGATTTCATCCTCTACGCCATGGCCGCCGCCGACGAGGCGATGAAGGACTCTGGCTGGGTTCCCGAGACCGAAGAGGACAAGGAGCGCAGCGGCGTCATCATCGGCTCCGGCATCGGCGGGCTGTCGACCATCGCCGACCAGGCGATCGAGATGGAGGTCAAGGGCCCGCGCCGGGTCGGGCCGTTCTTTATTCCGTCCGCCCTGACCAACCTGGCCTCGGGCCAGGTGTCGATCCGCTATGGCCTGAAGGGCCCCAACCATTCGGTTGTCACCGCCTGCGCGACCGGCGCCCACGCCATCGGCGATGCGAGCCGGCTGATCCAGTTCGGCGATGCGGACATCATGGTGGCTGGCGGCGCCGAAGCGGCCGTCTGCAAGCTGGGCATCGCCGGGTTCGTGGCCGCGCGCGCCATGTCGACCGGCTTCAACGATACGCCGCAAAAAGCCTCGAGGCCCTATGACAAGGACCGCGACGGCTTCGTCATGGGCGAGGGCGCCGGCATCCTGGTGCTGGAAGAGTACGAACACGCAAAGAAGCGCGGCGCGAAAATCTACGCCGAGATCGTCGGCTATGGCCTGGCCGGCGACGCCTATCACGTCACCGCCCCCGCCGAAGACGGCAACGGCGGCTTCCGCGCCATGAAGATGGCCCTGGGACACGCCGGCCTTGCGCCCTCGGACATCGACTACATCAACGCCCACGGCACCTCGACGCCGCTGGGCGACGAGATCGAGCTGCATGCGGTCGAGCGCCTGCTGGGCAATGCCGCCGGCAAGACCACCATGTCATCCACCAAGGGCGCGATCGGCCACCTGCTGGGCGCGGCGGGCGCAGTTGAGGCGGCCTTCGCCGTCCTGGCCATCCGCGACCAGATTGCTCCGCCGACGGTCAACCTGGACAATCCCTCGGTTGACACCGCCATCGACCTTGTGCCGCACAAGGCCAAGCCGATGAAGATCGACGTGGCCCTGTCCAACAGCTTTGGCTTTGGCGGAACCAACGCCTCTCTGGTGTTCAAGAAGGTCCCGTGAGCGGCCCGGGCCGCTTCAAGGGGGGTGCGGCCCGACTGATGGCGGGGGCGAGCGCCGCGATCGCCACCCTGGTGTTCCTGATCGTTCTGGCCCTGGCCTGGGGCCTGTGGACCTATAACGGAGCCGGGCCGAAAAGCCCGGACGGGCGGCCCGTCACCGTCGTTCTGCGCCCGGGCGCCGGCGTGCGCGAGATCGCCGCCAGCCTGACCCGCGCCGGCGTGGTGCAATCCTCCGCGGTCTTTTCCGCCGCCGCCCAGCTGACCGGCCAGGCCCGCCGCCTGAAGGCCGGCGAGTATGAATTCCCCAGCCGGATGTCCATGGCCGGCGTCATGCGCAAGATCCGCCTGGGCCAGATCGTGCACCATGAGGTGACCATTCCTGAAGGCCTGACTTCGGAGATGGCGGTCGACATCCTGATGGCCCAGCCGCTGCTGACCGGCGCCGCGCCCGTGCCGCCGGAAGGCTCGCTGCTGCCCGAGACCTATGAATACCGCCGCGGGGAGGACCGCGGCGTGGTGCTGGGCCGCATGATGGCCGCGCGCGATAGCCTGCTCAAACAGCTGTGGGCCCAGCGCGCCGAGGGCCTGCCCTTCGCGACGCCGGACGAGGCGGTGACTCTGGCCTCCATCGTCGAGAAGGAAACCCGCCTGCCGGTCGAGAGGCCCCATGTGGCCCGGGTGTTCATCAACCGCCTGCAGATGGGCATGAAGCTGCAGTCCGATCCGACCATCATCTACGACGTCAGCCAGGGCCGCCCGCTGGGACGAGGCATTCGCGAGTCTGAGCTGCACGCGGCCACGCCGCACAACACTTATGTGATCGCCGGCCTGCCGCCGACGCCGATCTGCAATCCGGGCAAGGCCTCGCTGACAGCGGTGATGGCGCCGTCGCCGGGCAAGGACCTGTTCTTCGTGGCCGACGGAACGGGCGGCCACGTGTTCTCCGAAACCGACGCCGAACAGGCGAAGAACGTGGCGAAATGGCGCGTGATCGAGAATAACCAGACGGCCGCCGAGAAGGGGCGCTGACCATGGCCCTGAACGGGATGACCGGATTTGCCCGGGAAGACGGATCGCTGGGACCCTGGACCTGGTCGGTCGAGGCCCGGTCGGTCAATGGCCGCAATCTGGAAGCCCGCTTTCGCGGCCCGCCCGGCTTTGACGGGCTGGAGCGCGTCGCCCGCGAGGGCGCACAGAACCGTTTTGCGCGCGGCCAGATCACCATCGGTCTGCAGGCCAAGCGCAGCGAGGCGGCCGGACAGCTGCGCATCAACACTGCCCAGCTTGACGATTACGCCGCCGCCGCCGCGGCCCTGGTCGCGGCCGGCTCGGCCGTGACGCCCTCGGCCGATGGCCTGCTCGCCCTGCGCGGCGTGATCGAGGCTGCCGACGACACCGACGACGCCGAAGGCCGCGCGGCCGTCGAGGCGGCCATGGCGGTCAGCATCGGCCATGTGCTGGATGCGCTGAAGGCTTCGCGCGCCGACGAGGGCCGGGCGCTGGCGCCGGTGCTCGACGGACAGATCAACCGGGTCGAGGAGCTCGTCGGTCAGGCCGAGACGCGCGCCGCCGAGCAGACCGCCTACGTCGGCGACCGCTTCCGCAAACGCTTAAGCGAACTGCTGGCCGATCGGACCGAGACCCTGGAAGAGCGCATCGTCCAGGAAGCCGCCGTCCTGGCCGCCAAGGCCGATGTACGCGAGGAACTGGACAGGCTGACCACCCATGTCGCCGCCGCGCGCACACTGCTTTCCGGCGATGCAGCGGCTGGCCGCCGGCTGGATTTTCTGACCCAGGAGTTCATGCGCGAGGCCAATACGCTATGCTCCAAGTCCGCCACCTCGGCCCTTACTGCGATCGGTCTGGAGCTGAAGGCGGTGATCGAACAGTTTCGCGAGCAGGTGCAGAATGTCGAATAGGGATGCGTCAGCCCGCCGGGGCGTGATGCTGGTGGTCTCCAGTCCCTCAGGCGCGGGCAAGACGACCCTGTGCCGGCGTCTGGCCGAAGATCATCCGGATATTGTCCTGTCCGTCTCAGCAACCACCCGGGATCCGCGCCCGGGGGAAGAGAACGGCCGCGAATACCATTTCATCGAACGCAAGGAATTCGACGCCCTGCTCAAGCGCGACGCCTTCCTGGAATGGGCCCACGTGCATGAGCACCGTTACGGCACGCCCAGGGACGAGGTGATGGGCCGCGTCGAGGCCGGGCGCGACGTGCTGTTCGACATCGACTGGCAGGGCGCCCGACAGATCGCCGAAGGGGCGCCGGGCGATGTGGTGCGCGTCTTCATCCTGCCGCCCAGCATGGCCGAGATGTCCCGCCGCCTGCACGCCCGCGCCCAGGACCGCGAGGACGTGATCCAGAGGCGCCTTGGCCGCGCCTACGGCGAGATTCCGCACTGGGACGAGTACGACTATGTGCTGGTCAACGAGGACCTGGATCGCAGCTACATGGCCCTGGAAGCGATCTACCGGGCGGAGACGCTGAAGCGGACCCGGATGGTGGGGCTGGGGTCGTTTGTACAGCGGCTGCTGGATGAGCCGTTGGGGTAGGTGGACGACGCGCTCCTGACAAAGGAGCAACAGCGCACGTCACCCCCGCCGCGCCGCCTCGATCGCCGCGACGTCGATTTTTTTCATGGTCATCATCGCAGTGAACGCGCGTTTGGCTTCATCGCCACCGGCGGCCATGGCTTGGGTCAGCACGCGGGGCGTGATCTGCCAGGACAGGCCCCAGCGGTCCTTGCACCAGCCGCACTGGCTCTCCTGGCCGCCATTGTCGACGATGGCGTTCCAATAGCGGTCGGTCTCTTCCTGGTCGTCGGTGGCGATCTGGAAGGAGAAGGCTTCGGAATGTTTGAACATGGGACCGCCGTTGAGGCCGATGCAGGGAATGCCGACGACGGTGAATTCAACCGTCAGCACGTCGCCCTGTTTGCCCGACGGATAATCGCCCGGCGCGCGGTGCACCGCGCCGACAGAGCTGTCCGGAAACAGGCCGGCGTAAAAATGGGCGGCCGCCTCGGCGTCGTGCTCGTACCAAAGGCAGAGGGTGTTCTTGTTCATGGTTGATCCTTTTGAGCGAGCGGTTCCGGCCGTTGCGAAACCTGCGGGCGGAGCGAGGGTTCCGTCCTACGCCGCCGGCGTCAGGGCAATGTCGACCATGATTTCGGCGGAGATTTCCTCCAGCGCGGTCTGCAGAGCGGCGGCGGCCAGGCCGGGCGGCAGGCGCAGGCGGGCCTCCAGGTGGAAGAGGGGCTGGCCGGTATTGGGCTCGGCGTCGACCCAGGTCTGGAAGGTTTCGATATTGGCGTCCAGCCGGGTCAGGACGGCGGTCACCTGGCTGACAATGCCCGGCCGGTCCTGGCCGACCAGGGTGAAGTGGACCGCCTCTCCGCCAGCGGCTGCGCCGGGGCTTTCGATGGCGGGGGCGATCCGCACTTCCAACCCGTGGGCGTCTACGGCGGAGACCGCCGACCGCAGGGCTTCCAGGCCGCCGGCCTCAAGCTCGACCAGCACCGAGCCGACATAGAGGCCGCCGAGGCGGGAAAGGTGGCTTTCCAGCCAGTTGCCGCCGGCCGACAACACCGCGGCCGCCAGCGCGCGCGTAAGGCCGGGCCGGTCGCTGCCAACGACGCTTAAAACCAGTAAAGACATTGGGCGCTCTCAAATTGACAGGCAGGGGCAGGCTACCACGCCGAATGGGTCACGATAACCAGTCCCGGTCAGGCGACAAGGTGTTCCGCCAGGCGCAGAAATTCATCCACCGAAAGGGTCTCCGCGCGGCGCGAGGCGTCGATGCCGGCGGCCGCACACAGGGCCTCCCCGCCCAGGGGCTTGAGGCTGGAGCGCAGCATCTTGCGCCGCTGGCCGAAGGCGGCGCCGGTGACGCGCTCCAGAGCGTCCAGCAGGGCAGGAGCCGGCGCGTCAGCGCGCGGGGTGATGTGGACCACGGCCGAGGCGACTTTGGGCGGCGGGGTGAAGGCCCGGGCGGGCAGATCCATGACGATTTGGGCGATCGAGGTTGCGCCGGCGATGACCGACAGGCGGCCGTAGGCGTCGCTGTCGGGCGCGGCGACGATCCGCATGGCCACTTCCTTCTGGAACATTAGGGTCATGGAGGCGGGGCGAAAGGGCCCGGTCAGCCATTTGAGCAGCAGGGCGGTGCCGACATTGTAGGGCAGGTTGGCGACGACGTGGGCGGGCTCGCCGTCGGCGATGGCGGCCTCATCGGCGTCCAGGGCGTCGGCGTGGACGATGTCGAGCCGGCCCTCGGCGGCCTCGGCCAGGTCCTGCAGCAGGGGCAGGAAGCGGGCGTCCTTCTCAATGGCGGTCACTCGGGCGCCGGCGTCCAACAGGGCGCGGGTCAGGCCGCCGGGACCAGGGCCGACTTCGATGACCCGGGCGCTTTCGGGCAAGGCGGCCAGGCGCACAATCTTGGCCGTGACATTGAGGTCAAGCAGGAAGTGCTGGCCGAAAGACTTCCTGGCTTCCAGCCCGTGTTCGGCCAGGGCCTCTCGCAGGGGCGGCAGCGGGCCGAGACTCATGCCGCCCGGCGGCGTTCGGCAATGTCGGCGGCCAGACGGATGGCGGCGATCATGCTGTCGGCTCTGGCAAGGCCGCGGCCGGCGATGTCGAAGGCGACGCCGTGATCGGGCGAGGTTCGGACGACCGGAAGGCCCAGCGTCACATTAACGCCGCTCCAGAAGTCCAGCATTTTCACAGGGATAAGGGCCTGGTCGTGGTACATGCAGATAACCACATCATAGGCCCTACGCGCTTCGGGATGGAACAGGGTGTCGGCGGGCGCCGGGCCATTGCAGTCAATGCCCAGGTCGCGCAGCGCCCGGACGGCCGGCGAAATGACGTCTATCTCCTCGCGGCCGACCTTGCCGCCTTCGCCGGCGTGGGGATTCAGCCCGCTCATCACCAGGCGCGGGCTGGCGATGCCGAAGTCCTTGCGCAAGGCCTGATCGGCGATCACACCGGTGCGGACCAGGCATTCGATGGTCAGCAGGTCCGGAACTTCGGCGATGGCGTGATGCACGGTGGCCGGGATCGCCCGCAGGTCCCCCGCCGCCAGCATCATGATCGGCCCCCGCACCGCGTCGTGAGAAGCTTTGGCAGTGAGCATGCCGAGGAATTCAGTGTGGCCAGGAAAGGCGAAGCCCGCCTCGTAGAGCGGCGCCTTGGCGATCGGGGCGGTGACGATGCCGCTCACCTCGCCAGACAGCGCCAGACCTACCGCGGTTTCGATCCAGCCGATGATCGCCTGGGCGTGAACCCCTGAGGGCTGGCCGGCCACCACCGGCGAGGTCAGGGGCAGGTCCAGAACCGGCAGCGCATCAGCAAAGATCGCCGCTGCTTCATCGGCCGAGCCGATTCGTTGTAAAGGCAGAGGCGGGCCGGACGTGCTGGCCAGCTGCTGCAGGTCGCCGACCACCACGAACGCTGGTCCGGTTTGTCTCAGCGCGCTCCACGCCTTGGTGATAATCTCGGGGCCTATGCCGGCCGGATCGCCCAGGGTGACGGCGAGAGTCGGCGCCCTCACTGTAGGTCTTTGATCGTCGCGCTGCTGCGAAGATTGCGAAGCTCGCGCGTCGCAATGCCGCCCAGCCGGATGTTGTAGAGCTGCCGCTTGACCTCTTCCAGGGTCGGCAGGTCGACGCCGCTGGCGGTGCGCGAGCACAGTGCGACCAGGTGCAGGCCGACATCGGTGCGTATCGGATCGCTGACCTGGTTCGGTTGCAGACTTTCAACGGCGGTGCGGAAAGCGGGCGACAGATCCTTGGTGTCAGCCAGGCCCAGATCTCCCACCTGCAGGCCCGCGGCCCGCGCAGTCGCCTCGATGGTGTCGCAGTTCTTGATCTGTGGCTTGAGGGCCAAAAGCTTGGTCTGGGCGGCCTGGGTGGCGGCCGCGTCGGCATTGGCCGGCAGCATGACCGCAACCTGCTTCAGGCTGACCATGCTGGATGTGCTACCGGCCTTTTCTTCTTTCAGAAGAACGACATAGACGCCGTTTTGAACGGGAATGGGTTGCGTCACATAGCCGGGACGAAGTTGCTCGATAACTGTGGCGACCTGTTCGGGCAGTTGGTCGGGACCCAGCCAGCCGGCGTCGCCGCCGGTCGCGGCGCTAGGCAGAGACGAGTACTGGAAGGCTAGCTGCTCGAAACTGCTGGAGCGCTGCTGCAGCTGGGTGACAATGCTCTGGGCGATGGCCACGGCCCTTTGCTGATCGCCGGCATGCTGGTTGTCGACGAAAATCTCGCCGACATGATACTGAGGCTTGCGGGCGACCGCTTCCAGATCGCGGATATAGTTGTTGGCTTCCTCGTCCGAAATGCGGACCTTGTTGCCGTAAAAGCCATTGATCCAGTTCTGCCAGCTAATCTCAATGCGGGCCTGGGCGCGGACGGTGCGCGGGCTGAGGCCAGCGGATTCCAGCGTCTGCATGAACTCCGGAAGCGTGTCCTGGTTCTGGCGGGCAATCGAGGTCAGGTAATCGTCAACGTCCTGGTCGGAGGCCACCAGGGTCCCTGGCTTCATCTTTCGCTCAATTTCCTGGCGACGGATGTAGTGGTCCTCGAGCACCAGATCGATCAGCGAGCGCAGCGACTGGCGCTGCAGTTGCGGCAGTTCGGCGTCGGTCGGGCGGTGGCCGCTGCTCATAGCGTCCCAGCTCATCCGCTGGCGTAGCTGATAGGTTGAAATCGGTTCGTCATCGACAACCACCAGCGGCTGCTCGCGCGCCAGGATCACCGGTTGCGGCGGTCCGGCCGGGGCCGTCGGCCGCAAAACCGGGGGCGGCGACGATGGTCCCAGCAGACTGGAGCCGCCGGCCGGCTGCGACGGAGCCGAGAGCAAACCGCCCGCGCTGCGCGCCGCCGGGGTAGGCGAAAAGGTCGGACCGATTGTCGCCGGCTGCTGGGCCATGGCCGCAACGGCGAACAGACCCGTGCCCGCGCCCACGACGGCGAGCGCAAGGCCGACCATCATTTTTGAGGCCGTGGGCCGGAATCCAACAGTCGATGTCATTGCTGTACGGTCATCCTATCGGCGTGTCAGCGCACGCCTGAGCGGCGGCTGGCGGTGTTGTTGTACCCTGTATCGCCCAATGTGACGAGTGTGAGGCGAAACACGATCGAACTGGAGTCGCGCGCGCCCAGCAGCGGGTTGTTGTCGCGCTGATACAACAATTCGAACTT
>CAZJBC010000065.1:3597-11120 GCA_964543805.1 uncultured Brevundimonas sp. | reverse complement strand
GATCGGTATTGCCGGGATCGGTCCCGCCCTGCAGCATGTAGACAAACCCCACCTTGCCCTTTGGCGGCGCCTTCTTGGCCTGCAGCGCAGCGAACCACTCCATGGCGTTGGCGTCGGCGCACATCGGATCAGGGCCGGGCGTGTCAACGAGATCAGGCACGCAAGTCCAGCCGTTGGTTCCCTTGCGCAGTTCCTTCATCGCCCCGCTCATCATGTCGACATCGACTACCGTGGCGTCCTTTGACAGAGCATCCGGCGCGGCGCTGACCGCGCTGGCGATCTTGTCGGCGTCGCTCGAGGTCGTGGTAAGCACGCCGCCGCCAGCGTCGGCCTTGGGCGCATCAGCCTTCGGCGCGGGCGCAGGCTTGGCGCAGGCGGCGAGGATCAGGGCGGGCAGGCAAAGGGAAGCGAACAGAAAAACGCGGGTGTTACGCATGCTACGTCTCCTTCCTGGTTGAGATGACTTTCAAACACTCAGGTACGCAAAAGCTTGGCTGTTGGATTGCCGGCGGAACGCGAAGCTTTAGGCCGCCGGAAACAGGTCCAGTAACTGAGCGGACAGACATTTGGCCTTGGCGCGGTCGGCGAAGTCGGCGTTAGCCGGCGCGTTCATATACCAGCTGTCGGGGCCGAAGAAGCCGCCTCGCTCAAGGGCGGCGGTGTAGCGGTCCTCGTCCTCCTGGGTCAGCACAGCTGTATCACGCGGCAGGTTCAGCCCCGCAGCACCCGTCGGCAGCCCTTGTTGGCGCGCGTCATAGAGGCGCCCATCGGCTTGCCGCGTCCGGCGGGATCGCCGCGCCGGAAGAGGGTGCGCACGGTGGCGCCGACGCTGTCCTCAAGGCCGGCGCGGGCCTCGTCAAAGTTTTCGCGGTAGTAGAGAGCTGGTAGTCCCACTGGGCGGCCGGAAACCTGTCTTCCGGATAGACGCTGCGGTCGGCGTAGGGCAGCGCGCCCTTCGCCTTCTCGGCCTACGAATACTTCATGACCAACCCCAGCCTGTCCGGCCGCGGCGCCAAGGTCCGCGACTTGCCCCGGGCTTTTGAACACATCGGCGCGGGGGTTAGGCAGGGATCGCCTTCTGTTCTTGCTCAACCCAGCAGGCAAGCTTACGCTTGCCTCAGCCGACAGGAGGGATTGATGAATCAAGCGGGCATCAAGGCGCTGATCGCTCTCAGCACTGTCGCTGTGTTTGCGTTGGCGGCGGGCCGGCCAGGCGTTGCGGTGGCGGCATGCGCGCTGCCCAGTCCCTATGAAATCTATTTCGAATCGGGCGGGAGCGCGCTGACATCGTCTGCGGCCACGACGGCCGATGGAATTGTGGCAAAGTTTCTGGCCGTCTGCCCGTCCTCTAAAATCCTCGTGACCGGCCACAGTGACGGAGCGGAGGCCACGGGCGCCAATCCAGCCATATCGCTCCAACGCGCCCACGCGATACGCGCCTATCTTGTCGCCCACGGCATCGGGGCTGCGGTGATCAGCGTTGAGGACAAGGGCTTTACCGCCCCGGCCCGCGAGACCGCGCCCAATGTCGGCGAGCCTCAAAACCGGTCTGTCGACGTGACAATCAATTAGACGACGGCCACAAATCTGGCAGCTGCGCCGAGAGCCACTTCGCCAGGGCCGCGTTCACCTCCCTCGGCCGTTCCTGCGCCATCCAGTGGCCGGAGGGAACGATGGCTTCGGTCAGGTTCGCGCAGTTCTCCCGCATCGGTTCAGCCAGCCGGGAGTCGATCGTCTCGCAGACATAATCATAAGCGCCGTGCAGGAACATAACCGGCATCTGTAGCCGCCAGTTCGCCTTGGCCCGCTCGGCGAAGACAGCATTGCCGGCCGCATTCATGTACCAACTGCCAGGCCCGAAAAAGCCGTTGCGGGTCAGGGCGGCGGTGTAGCGGTCTTCGTCTTCCTGAGTCAGGACCGCCTCATCGCGTGGCAGGTTCAGTCCCGCGGCCCCGGTGGGGCCAAACCATCCACCATTGGCGCGGGTAGAGGCGGTGCCGACCGGCTTGCCCTTGGCAGCAGGATTGCCCCGCCGGAACAGGGTTTTGACCGTTGAGCGGATATTGTCTTCAAACCCGGCGCGGGCCTTGTCGAAACTCTCGCGGTAGAACAGCTGATAGTCCCACTGGGCGGCGGGAAATCTGTCTTCGGGATAGAGGGTGCGATCCGCATAGGGCAGCGAGTTTTCCGGACCGAACCCCGACGGAATATAGGGTACGCACAGATTGGCGACGCCGTGACAGCGATCAGGGTGCTGCTGGGCCAGGGCCCAGACCACCGGCGCGCCCCAGTCATGCCCGACCCAGATCGCCTTTTCCGCCCCCAGCGAATCCAGCAACTCGATCATGTCGGCGACCATGTTCTCCAACGCGTAGTCTTCGTGGCGGCCATAGACGCCAGAGCGGCCATATCCGCGCATATCAGGCGCAATGGCGCGAAAACCCAGCCCGGCGAACACCGGCAACTGATGACGCCACGAAATCGACAGCTCCGGCCAGCCGTGGACAAAGATTATCGGCGTCGCCGCCGCTGGACCGGCCGCGAGATAAAACGTCGTGTGCCTTGCGGTGCGCAAGGCGTGTTCAGAGACCTGGGCGTTCATCGTCGAAAACTCCGGTGCGCCTCGTTCTACTTCGGCTGAGGCACAATGCGCAGATAAGGCTTGGGCGCCTTCCAGCCGTTCGGGTAGATTTTTTCGGCCTCTTCGTTGGAGACCGAGCCGGCGATGATCACATCGCCGCCCTGCTTCCAGTCCGCCGGCGTCGCCACCCGGTGCTTTGCGGTCATCTGCAGGCTGTCGATGATGCGCAGGATCTCATCGAAATTGCGGCCCGTGGTCATCGGATAGACGAGGATGGTTTTGATCTTTTTGTCCGGACCGATGATGAAGACGTTGCGGACCGTCTGGTTGTCGGCCGCAGTGCGGCCTTCCGAGGTCGTGCCGCTGGCGGCCGGCAGCATCCCATAGAGCTTGGCGATCGACAGGTCCGGATCGCCGATCATCGGAAAATTGGGCGCGGTCCCCTGGGTTTCGGCGATGTCGGCCGCCCAGCGGCCGTGGGCGTCAACCGGATCGACGCTGATGCCGATCGGCTTGATGTTGCGCTTGTCCCACTCGGGCTTCAGGCGCGCCACGGCGCCCAGCTCGGTCGTGCAGACCGGCGTGAAGTCCTTCGGGTGCGAGAAAAACAGACCCCAGCTGTCGCCCAGCCAGTCATGGAAACTGATTGGACCCTGGGTTGTCTGGGCCTTGAAATCCGGGGCGATATCACCGAGCGCGAGGGTCATGGCGGACCTCTTTCCTTGAGTTGGGGAGACTGCGGCCGAATATTAGAACGCTGTTCGGCGACTGACCATACGCCTCTAGCGCAACACGAACATGGCTATCGCCGCCGCCGCCATCACCGCTGTCGCCAGCCAGCCAAAGATGCGTTGCCAAAGGCTGGCGACGAAATCGCCCATCTCGCTGCGGCGGCTAGCGACAATCATCATGGCGATCATGATCGGCACCGCGATCACCCCGTTCAGCACCGCGCTCCAGAACAACGCCTTGATCGGATCCAGCGGCGAATAATCGATCACAAGGCCCAGAATCGTCGCCAGGGCGATCACTGTATAAAAGCCGATCGCCTCCATGGGCTTCTTTTCCAGCCCGATCGGCCATCCGCGCGACTCGCAGATCGCATAGGCCGCCGACCCGGCCAGAACCGGCACGGCAAGCAGGCCCGAACCGATGATCCCCAGGCTGAACAGCAGGAACGCAAACTGTCCGGCGATCGGCTGCAGGGCCTGGGCCGCCTGGGCCGAGGTCTGGATGTCGGTCTTGCCGGCCGCGTGCAGTGTAACCGCCGCCGTCAGGATAATGAAAAAGGCGATCAGGTTTGAAAACGCCATGCCCACATAGGTGTCCAGACGGATGCGCTGCAACTGGGCAGGAGCTTGTTTGGGCTTTTTCAGCAGGGGCGCAGCCTTTGGGTCCGCCTCCTCGTCTTCCACTTCCTCGGACGCTTGCCAGAAGAACAGATAAGGGCTGATCGTCGTGCCGAAAATGGCGACCACCAGGGTGATCGTCGTCCCCGTCAGCGCCACCTGCGGCAACACCGTACGCAAGGCGACCTGGCCCCAGTTGATATGCACCGTGAAGATCACCGCCACATAGGCGAACAGCGCCAGGGTCAGCCACTTCAGGAACCGCACATAGCGGTGATAGGGCACAAAGATCTGAAGGAGCAGCGAGGCAATCGCTAACAACAAGGTGAAGACATGCTCATCGAAGCCCAGCACCAGCTGGGTCGCCGCGCCCATGGCCGCCAGGTCGGCGCCGATATTGACCGTGTTGGCGACAAACAGCAGGCCGACGATACCGGTGACCACCCAGCGCGGAAATACCCGGCTCATGTTGGCGGCCAGGCCCTTGCCGGTCACCCGCCCGATACGGGCGCTGATCATCTGGATCGCCGCCATCAGCGGAAAGGTCAGGACCACCGACCAAAGAATATTCACGCCCAGCTGCGCCCCGGCCTGCGAATAGGTGGCGATGCCGCTGGGGTCATCGTCGGCCGCGCCGGTGATCAAGCCAGGGCCCAGCCGTTTGAACAGGGCGCCGTGGCGCAGACGGCGATAAAGTCTGGTCAAGGCCAAAACCCTGGCCGTTGGAAATCACTCATACTGGTCACGGCGACGCAGCCACTCCATGGAATAGGCCAGACCATCCTCGTCCCGGCCTTTGGGGACGATATCCAGATAATGATAGGCTCCGTTGAGCATGTCGACGCCGCGCGAATAGGCCGAATAGGTGTGATAGATCGCCCCATCCTGGTCCTTGAAGAAGACGCTGTAGCCCGTCAGATCCGACATGGTGTTCGTGGGTCTTAGCTCATAGTTGTGA
The DNA here is from genome assembly GCA_964543805.1 of uncultured Brevundimonas sp. Lineage (GTDB taxonomy): Bacteria > Pseudomonadota > Alphaproteobacteria > Caulobacterales > Caulobacteraceae > UBA5005. The sequence goes on along the minus strand of CAZJBC010000065.1, from coordinate 6,232 downwards.
AACGTAGCCCCGCCGGAAATCTGTTCAGGCGTGAACGAGACATAGTAGTCGAAGTTGAATGCGCTCTTCAGGGACGAGAACCACGGAAAGGTCCAGCCCATCCGCCGCGCGTAACTCTGCAGTTTGCCGAGCGGCGCGCGCGAGATGGCCGCCAGGGTAACGTCGCGGTGCGCCAGGTGTTCCAGGATGCCGACATAGTTGTCCGCCCAGAACGAACAGGACTTGCACCCCTCCTCCCAGTCAGGGCCGAACATGAAGTGGTGGACGATCAACTGGCTCCGGCCATCGAACAGATCGGCCAGAGCGCGCTCGCCGTCAGGGCCTTCGAACCGGTAGTCCTTGTCCACGCGCTCCCAAGGCAGATCGCGCCGTTGCTGGCTGAGCTGATCGCGCTGCCGGGTGAATTGCTTTTCCTGGTCAAGCAGCCGGGTGCGGGCGGCCAGCCATTCGGCGTGCGGTACGACCTTGTGCTGGGTCATGGGCTCTTCCTCCTCAAAGGATGCGGCGCTTTGGCAAACTTGGCTCTGGCCTCAGGGGCGTCAAGGTCTGCGCAAGACCGTCCGCGCGAAAGATGATGAGTTTGTGGTGATCGAAAGCGCCGGCTGGCCGTTCCCATGACCGGCGAGCCCCGCTAGAACCGGGCTGAACTGACGGCAGGAGCAGGGCGATTCATGAGCACGGCGGAACCGATCGACGCCGCCGTCATCGACGTGGGCTCCAACTCGGTCCGTATGGTCGTTTATCGGCTGGAAGGCCGGGCCATCTGGACGGTCTACAACGAAAAAGTGCTCGCCGGACTAGGTCGCGATATCGCCGACACCGGACGTCTGGCTCCCGCTGGGGTCGCCAAGGCAATGGTGGCCCTGCGCCGGTTTCGGGCCCTGCTGGGTGAGAAGAAGGCCCTGCGCATCTTCGCCGTCGCGACCGCGGCGGTGCGCGACGCTGAGGACGGCGAAACCTTCGTCAGGCGGGTCAAGGCCGAAACCGGCATCGAACTGCGCATTCTGACCGGCCAGGAAGAGGGCCGCTATTCTGCGCTCGGCGTGGCCGCGGGCCTGCCGGGCGCCACCGGCGTGGTCGGCGACCTGGGCGGCGGAAGCCTTGAACTGATCCGCATCGACGGCGGCGCGCCGGGCGCGGCCGACACCTTCAAGGCCGGCCCTTTCTCGCTCATCCAGTCCGGCGCTTTCGATTCGAAACAGCTGGAGTCCGAGGTGCGAAAGCGGCTGGAAAGCGCAGCGCCCTTTGCCTGTAAGACCTTCCATGCGGTCGGCGGCGCCTGGCGAAACCTGGCGCTTATTCACATGCATATGGTAGGATACCCGCTAGAAATTATTCACGAATACCGTCTGTCTTCCAGTGAAGCTCTGGAGACAGCGCGGCTCATCGCCCGGCAGTCTCGCAGTTCACTGGAGCGCATGGGCGGCGCCTCGAAGAAGCGGGCCGAGACCCTGCCCTACGCCGCCGCCGTTCTGGCCGGAGTCATCGAAAGGCTGAACGCGTCCGAGGTGATCTTCTCGGCCTATGGCCTGCGCGAAGGCCTTTTGTATGATTCCATGTCGCCAAAGGTTCGCGAGCTGGATCCGCTGATAAGCGGCCTGGGCAATCTGGCCAGGCGGCCGGCGGAAGCCGAGGCCCTGGGCGGGGCGCTGGACCGATGGCTGTCGCCCGCCTTCGCCAACCTGACACCGGTTCTGGACGGCCGCGACGGCCTGATCGTCTCGGCCGCCTGCCGTCTGGCAGAATTCGGCGCGCGCCTGCACCCCGACCACCGTGCAAACCTGGCGTTCGAACAGGTGCTGCGTTCTCCCGTGGCCGGGCAGACCCATGCCGAACGGGCCTTCCTGGCGATCGCGATCTTCGCGCGCCACACCGGCGTCGCCGAGCCGGAAGAGGCCCAGATCCTGTCGCGACTACTCGATTTCAGCGCCCAGCGGCGGGCCAAGGCCCTGGGCGCAGCGATCCGCCTGGGCTGCGATCTGTGTGGGCGCAATCCAAAGCTTCTGACTCACGCCAGCCTTGATATCGACGAGGAAACCGTGACCTTGACGGCGGACGCGGCGCGGGCCGATCTTCTGTTGGGGGATCAGACGCGGCGCCGGGCGGAAACCCTGGCCTCGGCGCTAGGCCGCAAACTGGCGGTCAGGTCCGACTGAAACCGCTGGAGGACGGATGAGCGTAGTCGCAGCCTATATCTATGACGACGGCGTGCGGATCCGAGAGGTTGATCTGGACGCGGACGATTCGCTCAAGCTCAAACACGGCGAGTTCGCCTGGATTGGCCTTTATGAGCCGACCGGTGAAGAGCTTCGCACCCTGCAGGAGCGCTTTCACCTTCACCCCCTAGCGGTCGAAGACGCGCTGCAGGCGCACCAGATGCCGAAGGTGGACGTCTATGGCGACCAGCTGTTCGTCGTGGCTCGCACCGCGCACCTGGACGATTGCAAGATTGGCTATGGCGAGACCGCGATGTTCGTCGGCCGCAACCACATCATCACGGTCCGACACGGCTCGGCCCGCGGCCATGGCGACCTTCGCCAGCACCTCGAAGCTGCGCCGAATTTCCTCAAACACGGCGCGGACTACATCCTGCACGCGGTGCTCGATTTCATCGTCGACGGTTACGGCCCTATCA
>CAZJBC010000065.1:0-3587 GCA_964543805.1 uncultured Brevundimonas sp. | reverse complement strand
TCATTGAAGAGATCGAAGAAGAGGTCCTGGCCACCGAGCAAAAGGCGCTGGACGCCTTTCTGACCCGCGAGGAAGTCGCTCGCATCTTCACCCTGCGACAGGAACTGATGCGCTTTCGTCGCATCCTGGGGCCGATGGCGGAGGTCACTCACCGCCTCGAAAACCACGACATGCCCTGTATCGATCCCGAGGTGCGGGTCTATTTCCGCGACGTGGGCGACCATGTGGCGCGCGTTGCGTCCATGGTCGAGGTGTTGCGCGAAGTGCTGGCCTCTGTGCTGGAAGTGGCCAACCTGCTGGAAGCCCAGCGCCAGGGAGTCATCACCCGCCAGCTGGCCGCCTGGGCCGCGATCCTGGCCATTCCCACGGCCATCGCCGGCCTTTACGGCATGAATTTCGAGCACATGCCGGAACTGAAATGGGCGTTTGGCTATCCCATGGCCGTCGGCTTGATGGCCGTAATCTGCGTGGGTCTCTATCTGCGCTTCAGAAAAGCCAAATGGCTGTGAACGCCGACGGCTAGACCTTGGGCGCGCGCCGCACTTCGACGACCCGCACGCGATTGTCATCCAGCACCAGGGCCAGTTCGCCGTGCTTGAGCCGCAGGGCGTCCTCACCGAAGGCCTCGAACCGCCAGCCCTTCAGCGCCGGCGTATCGGCCTCATCGTCGGCGGCGATCGCTTCCAGGTCGGACACCGTGGCGATCAGCTTCGAGGCCACGCCGGAATCCTCGGCGCGGGCCTTCAGCAGCACTTTCAGCAGTTCGACGGTCGCTCCCGCCCCTTGCGGCGGCGGCGGTTTGCGAGCCTCCAGGACGGGCGCGGTCATTTCCGGATTGCGCAGGCCCTCGCGGATCGCGTCCAGCAGGCCCGAGCCGAACTTGCTGCCGGCGAACCCTTTTGGCACGCCGCGAAGACGGTTCAGGCCGTCCGCGTCAGTCGGCGCCTGAGTGGCCAGTTCGTCGATGGCGTCGTCCTTCAAAATCCGCCCGCGCGGCTGATCCCGTTCCTGGGCCGTAGCTTCACGCCAGGCGGCGACGGACTTCAGCACCGAAAGATATTTGTCGTTGGTCTTCTTCGGCTTCAGCCGCTTCCAGGCGTTTTCAGGCGACGAATCATAAAGCGCCGGATCCACCAGGCTGGCCATGTCGCCCTTCACCCAGGACAGCCGCCCGGCCTTTTCCAGCTTGTCGCGCAGCATGGGGTAGAGGGTCGCCAGGTGCGTCACATCAGCCAGGGCATAGGACAGCTGCGAGTCAGCGAGCGGGCGCCGCGCCCAGTCGGTAAAGCGGCTGGACTTGTCGAGATCGATCTTAAGCATCGAGCGGACCAGGGAATCATAAGCCACCTGCTCGCCGAATCCCGCCGCCATGGCCGCGACCTGGGTGTCGAACAACGGATTGGGCATAGCCTTCAAGTTGTTGAAGATTTCGATGTCCTGCCGGGCCGCGTGGAACACCTTCTCGACGTTCGGGTTGGTCAGCAGGTCGAGGAACGGCGATAGATCGATGCCTTCCGCCAGCGGATCAATCACCGCCGCCTCCACGGGGCTGGCCGCCTGGATCAGGCACAGGATGGGCCAGTAGGTTGTCTCGCGCATGAACTCGGTGTCCACGGCGACAAAGGGGGCGGTTTCAAGCGAGCGGCAAAAATCCGCAAGCGCGTCAGTAGTGGTTATCGTCCGCGTCATCGGATAGCTATTGCCCACCCCCTTCACCTCAAGGCAAGGGGGCAGCGCCGAATACCCCGCCTTTGCCGACTCAATTGAGCCCATCGACCATGACCGACGCCAAAAATGGCCTGACCTACGCTCAGTCTGGAGTCGATATCGACGCCGGCGCCGCCCTGGTCGAAGCGATCAAGCCCCTGGCCAAAGCGACTCGCCGGCCGGGCGCGGATGGCGGCCTGGGCGGCTTCGGAGCCCTGTTCGATCTGAAGGCCGCCGGTTTTGTCGATCCGCTGATCGTCTCGACCACCGATGGCGTCGGCACCAAGTTGAAGATCGCCATCGAGACTGGCCTGAATGACACCGTCGGCGTCGATCTGGTGGCCATGTGCGTCAACGATCTTTTGGCCCAGGGCGCCGAGCCGCTGGTGTTCCTGGACTATTACGCCACCGGAAAGCTGGACGTCGCCACCGCGACCAGGGTCATCGCCGGCATCGCCGAGGGCTGCAAACTGGCCGGCTGCGTGCTGGCCGGCGGCGAGACCGCTGAAATGCCCGGCATGTACGAAGGCGGCGACTATGACCTGGCCGGGTTTTGCCTGGGCGGGGTTGAGCGCAACGCTGTCTTGCCGGACCTGGACGGCCAGCGCCCTGGCGATGTGCTGATCGGTCTGGCCTCCTCAGGCCCCCATTCCAACGGCTACTCCCTGATTCGGCGCATCGTCGGCGCCACCGGTCTGGGCTGGGACGCCCCTGCCCCCTTCGCCCCCGGGCAGACGCTTGCCCAGGCGCTGATGACCCCCACGCGCATCTATGTGAAGAGCCTGACGCCCCTGATCCGCGCCGGCCTGATTAAGGCCGCGGCCCATATTACCGGCGGCGGCCTGATCGAAAATCCCCCTCGCGTGCTGGCGAACGGTCTTGCCGCTCAGTTTGACTGGAGCGCCTGGTCCCTGCCGCCCGTCTTTCAATGGCTGCAGGAAGAAGGCGGTGTTGCAGACGCTGAAATGCGCCGCACCTTCAACTGTGGCGTCGGCATGGTGCTGGTGGCGTCCCCCGAAAAAGCAAGCCAGGCCATGGCCCTGCTGCTCGAGGCCGGCGAAGACGCGTTCGTTTGCGGCCAGGTGGTTCGCGCCTGACGCAAACTTTGGCTCGGAAGGCGCCAAATAGCTGAAATCAGCGTGCAAAGAATGGCGCCTATCCCGCCGCCACAACGATTCACATTAGGCTCAGGTCCGTAATGTCCACAGCTCCTGCCAAACCCGCCAAAAAGCGCTTCCGCGTCTCTCCGCCGCTCGTCCTGTTCGGCGGGCTGGCCATCGTTCTTGGCGGCGGCGCCTGGTATATTCTTCATCCGAAGGCCCCGCCGTCGCCTTATCAGATTCAACCGGTCACGGTCGGCAACATTACCCGCACCGTCTCGGCGTCGGGAACGATGGCCGCGCTGGTCACCGTCGACGTCGGCTCTCAGGTTTCCGGCCAGTTGCTGCCCGAAGGCGGCGTCAAGGTTGACTTCGATTCCAAGGTCACCAAGGGCCAGCTGCTGGCCCAGATCGACCCGATCACCCAGAACTCCAAAGTTCAGTCCGCGCAAGCCGACCTGAACTCGGCCGCCCAGAGCGTCAACTCGGCCACCGCGAACTTGGCCCAGACCCGGGCGAACCTGCAGGTCTCCCAGGCCGACTACAACCGCACCAAGGCTCTGTACGACGCGAACATCGTCTCCAAGGACGCCCTGGAAAAGGCCGAAGCCCAGCTGGCCAGCTCTCAGGCGCAGATCCTGGTCGGCCAGGCGTCCATCGAAACCGCCAAACTGCGACAACAGACTTCCAAGGCCTCGCTCGACCAGGCCAATATCGATCTGGATCACACCAAGATCTATTCGCAGATCGACGGCGTCGTCGTGGACCGAAAAGTCGACA
>CAZJBC010000064.1:0-11142 GCA_964543805.1 uncultured Brevundimonas sp. | reverse complement strand
GACCCGGTTGGCCCCGCGCTCATATTTCTGGACCTGCTGGAAGGTGAGACCCAGGTCGTCGGCCAGCTTTTCCTGGCTCACGCCAAGGCTGCGCCGCCGCATGCGAATGCGGCCGCCGACATAGAGGTCGACGGGGTTCGGGGTTTTTTCAGCGTCGTCTTTTGCCATCACACCAGTCTATCTGTTGTTCATTGAACGCGCGCGGTCATATTTGACCCATCGTACCCGGTTGTCACGCTCTGATCGGCCTCGGCAGTCTCATCGCGCCCAGGGCGAGCAAAGACAGAAGCAGCATGCCCGCAAACAGAACATCGCCGCACCGTCTGTAGACAGTGTTAAACTGAACAGTGTTTACGGGCACGTCAACAACGCCCTGCTGGCGCAGACCCAGCCTCGATCCGGCGTAGGGGCGTCCGTGCGGATCGATCACACCGCTGACGCCATTGGGGGTTGAGCGCACTAGCGTTAACCCTTCCTCGATGGCGCGGTAGCTGGACAGATTGAAGTTCTGCAGCGGCCCCGAAGTGACGCCGAACCAGCTGTCGTTGGAGAGGTTGACGATCAGATCGGCCCGCCGGCCTGAACGTCGCTCGCCGTCGCGGGTAAAACCGGGGAACAGGCTCTCATAACAGATCAGGGGCTGGATAACCGCGGCGCCGATATTCAAAGGCGCGGGTGGCGGCCCGGTGCCGAAATCACCGTTAACCGGCACCAGGTGCTGCAGGCCCAGCGCCTCAAGGAAATGGGGCGTGTACTCGCCGAACGGCACCAGACGGTACTTGTCATAGACGCCCAGGGAAACCAGAGCGGATGGCGTTCGCCTGACCGCAATCAACGAATTGTATAACAAGGGATTCCGGGCATCGCCGCGGTAGGCGTAGCCGCCAAAAATCAGAATTTGACCGGGACTGAGCGTCCCCAGAATCGCGTCGTAGCCCTGACCGCCGCCGGCCGGATCCAGCAACACGTTCAGAGATTCGGGCAGGGCGCCCTCCGGCCAGAAAACCAGGTCGGGCGGCGCGCCAAGGGCCGAGGGCTGCGCGGTCAGAGCGACATAACGGCCCAGTCGATCCCGTAGCAGCGCCAGCCGCGCGGTCTCGTCGGGAATGGCCACCTCGCCCAGGTTCGGCTGCACGACTCGCACCGTGAGGGCGCGGCCCGGATGGTCCGGCGCGGCCCGCAGATAAACCGCGCCAAAGCTGAACATCGCGGCCAGGACAAGCCCGGCGGCGGCCAGACCGGGCCAGGTTGAGCGCCCCTTCGCATTAACCACAACCAGGGCGGGCGCCGCGGCGATCGCAAGCGTGACCCAGGTCAGGCCATAGGCCCCGAAAATCGCCGCCGACTGCGACAACATGCCGCCCGCTTTCCAGGTCTCGCCGGGCAGGTTCCAGGGGAATCCGGTCATGATGTGCCCACGGGTCCACTCCAGGCAGGCGAACACGCCGGCGAACCAGACAACCGTCAGGGGATTCGCCGCCTGACCCGTTCGCAGGCCAGCGCGAAACACTGCGGCCGCGACCGCCCAGAACAGAGCCAGGCCCCCGGCCAGCAGGGCGACGGCGAAGGGCGCCATCCAGCCGAAGGTCGCCGCGTCCACCTGAAAGGCGTCGAACACCCACCAGCAGCTGACCGCGAAATAGGCCAGTCCCGCCAGCCAGCCCCGCCAGAAGGCGCTCCGCAGCGACGGCGCGCCTTCGCACAGCAGCATCAGCAGGCCATAGCCGAGGACGCCTGGAACAAACCCGACCGGAGGATGGGCGAGCGCCGCGCCAAGGCCCGCCAGCAGGGCCGCCAGCCAGACGGGCGTGCGCCCGATCGCCTGATAAAGCGCCTTCAAGGCTCGCCGGTGTCCGGGGCCGGCCGCGCATCGCGGATGCGCACGCGCGCCACCCGGCGGGGATCGGCCTCGACGACCTCGAACTCAAATCCCATGGGATGGCCGATAATCTCGCCGCGCTGAGGCACGCGTCCAGCCAGGGCGCTGACCAGGCCGCCGATGGTGTCGATGTCCTCTTCCAGATCCGGCGGCGTCAGATCCTCGCCGATCGTCTCGTGCAGATCTTCCAGCGAAACGCGCCCGTCGGCTTCGTAAAGGCCGGGGCCGCGGATCAGCACCCGGGCGCGGGCGGTCTCGTCGTGTTCGTCGTCGATCTCGCCGACCACCGCTTCGATCAGGTCTTCCAGGGTCACCAGACCGTCAGCGCCGCCGAACTCGTCAATGACCATGGCCATGTGCGAGCGCGAGGTGCGCATCTTGGCCAGCAGGGCGCTGGCCGGCATGGAGGGCGGCACGAACAGAATCTCGCGTTTCAGCTTCGGCAACACCTTGTCGTCGGGCTCGGGCGACTTGGCCACGCCGGCGATCAGTTTGAAGACGTCCTTGACGTGAACCACCCCCACCGGATCATCCAGCGTTTCGCGATAGACCGGCATGCGCGAATGTTCGGACTCGACGAACTCGGCCAGCAGCTCGCTGAACGAAGCCGACAGCTCGACGGCCACGATGTCGGCGCGCGGGGTCATGACATCGCCCACCCGGAGCGACTTGAACGCCTGGGCGGAATCGACCAGCTCATCGACTTCCTTTTCCTCGGTCGCCTCGATGCGGACAGGACGGCGCAGCAGCCGGCTGATAAGGCCGCGGGGGCGCAATGTGGGCTCGTCACTCGCCATGTTCAGCCGGGGCGGTCCGTCCATTTATAGGGGTCTGGTACGCCCAGACCGGCCAGAATGTCGCGTTCGAGGTCTTCCATGACCTCGGTATCCGCGTCGCTGTCGTGATCATAGCCGAGAAGATGCAGGACGCCATGGGCCACGAGGTGTTGCAGGTGCTGGGCCAGGGTTTTGCCCTGTTCGCGGGCTTCGCTCGTGCAAACCCCGTAGGCGAGAGCGATGTCGCCCAGATGACGGCCGGCGCTGCCCGCCGCCGGAAAGGACAGCACATTGGTCGGCTGCTCCTTGCCCAGGAACCGGGCGTTGAGCTCACGAACCGCCGCATCATCGGTCAGCAGGATCACCACGTCGGCGTCCCGGCCGAACCGCGCCAGCGCCGCCTGGGCTGCCGCTTGCGCCAGAACCTCGCCATCGGGCGCGTCGTCTGTCCAGGCCGGCTCCTCGACCTCGACTTCGATCATTTCGAGCCTTCGGCGTCGTAGGCGCGGACGATGCGCTCGACCAGCGGATGGCGCACCACATCGGCCGCTGAAAACCGCGCCACCGCCACGCCCTCGACGCCTTCCAGCAGGGACAGGGCATGGGCCAGGCCTGAATCGCGCGGGTTCAACAGATCGATCTGGGTCGGATCGCCGGTCACCACCATGCGCGCGCCCTCGCCCAGCCGGGTCAGGACCATCTTCATCTGCAGCTTCGAGGCGTTCTGGGCCTCGTCGACGATGACATAGGCGTGGTTCAGGGTGCGGCCGCGCATGAAGGCGATGGGGGCGACCTCGATTTCGCCCTTGTCGCGACGCCGGCGCATCTGGTCAGGGCCCATGATGTCGGTGAGGGCCTCCCAGACCGGGGCCATGTAGGGGTCAACCTTTTCCGTCAGATCGCCTGGCAAAAAGCCCAGTTTCTCGCCGGCCTCGACGGCGGGCCGGGTGACGACCAGGCGGTCGACCTCGCCGCGCATCAAGAGGCCGGCGCCATGGGCCACGGCCAGAAAGGTCTTGCCGACGCCGGCCGGGCCAACCCCGAACACCAGATCATACCTGCCCAGCAGATCGATGTAGCCCGCCTGGGCCGCAGTCTTGGGGCCAACACCGCCGGTGCGGCGGGCGGCGGGCGTCTTCGAGGCGGGACCGTTTGGGAAGTGACCGGAGCGGGCGTTGGTGATGGCCACGCGCACCTGAGCCTGCCCCACGGCATCGCCAGCGGCCACCATGGCTTCAATCGCCGCGATGACCTCCTTTGCGCGGGCCCGGTCGCGCGGATGACCGCCCACCGACACCCCGCCGCCGGGCGTTTCGATCAGCACCGAAAAGGCGTCCTCGATCAGGGCGGTGTTGCGGTTGTTGGCGCCGCAGACGGCGCGCAGAGCCGCATCGTCCAGGGCGACGAATTCGGAGTCGGAGCGGGGCGCGCCCTTGGTCACGCCGGCTCCACGGCCCGTTCGACGCCGAGCGACCCCGACAGGCTCATCTTGGCGGCCCTGTCGATTCGCACCGGCACGATCTGGCCGATCAAGCTTTGCGGCCCATCGCAGTGGACCGCCTGCAGATAGGGACTGCGGCCCAGGATCTGGCCGGGGTGGCGGCCGGGCCGTTCAATCAGGACGTCCAGAGTTTTCCCGACCTGGGCGGCGTTGAAGGCGCGCTGCTGTTCGTCGAGCAGTTCGTTCAGCGCGGCCAGACGCTCTTCCTTGACGGCTTCGGCAACCTGACCTGGCATGGCCGAGGCTGGCGTGCCGGGGCGGCGGGAATATTTGAACGAAAAGGCGCTGGCGTAGGTAACCTGGCGGATCAGGCTGAGCGTCGCCTCGAAGTCCTTGTCCGTCTCGCCGGGGAAGCCAACGATGAAGTCGCCGGACAGGGCGATATCGGGACGCGCGGCGCGGACCTTTTCGATCACCGAGACGTATTCCGCCGCCGTGTGCCGCCGGTTCATGGCCCGCAGGACCTTGTCCGAGCCCGACTGCACCGGCAGGTGCAGATAGGGCGCCAGTTGTGGGACCTGCGCGTGCGCGGCGATCAGATCATCGTCCATGTCGCGCGGATGGCTGGTGGTGTAGCGGATCCGAGCCAGACCGGGGATTTCCGCCAGGCGGCGGACCAGATTGGCCAACCCGCCTTCATAGGCATTGACGTTCTGGCCCAGCAGGGTGACTTCGCGCACCCCCTGATCGGCCAGGCTGCGGGCCTCGGCCAGGATGGCTTCGACGGGCCGCGAATATTCCCCGCCGCGCGTATAGGGCACGACGCAGAAGGTGCAGAACTTGTCGCAGCCTTCTTGCACCGTCAGGAACGCGGTAACGCCGGAAGGCGTGCGATCGGCCGGTAGGGCGTCGAACTTTTCTTCCGGCGCGAATTCGGCGCTCAATCGCTCGCCCGAGGCGCGGTGCGTGCGGGCGATCAGTTCGGGCAGCTGGTGATAGGCCTGGGGCCCGACGACCAGATCCACCGCCGGCTGGCGGCGCATGATCTCGGCCCCCTCGGCCTGGGCCACGCAGCCGGCGACGACAATGGTGGTGGAAAGTCCGCGCTCCGTCCGCTCTTCCTTGATCTCGCGATGGCGGCCCAGGTCGGAATAAACCTTCTCCGCGGCCTTTTCGCGGATATGGCAGGTGTTGAACACCACCAGGTCCGCATCGTCCGGCGTATCGGTCATCCCATAGCCCAGCGGGCGCAGGACATCGGTCATGCGCTCACTGTCATAGACGTTCATCTGGCAGCCCCAGGTCTTGATATAGAGGCGTTTTTCCGGCGGGGAGGCGGTCATGGGCGGGTTATGAGCGCTCGGCCGTCATTTCTCAACCGGCACGCCATAGAGCTCCAGCCGGTGGTCGACCAGCCGATAACCCAGCCGCTGTGCGATCGCCTGTTGCAGGCGTTCGATCTCCTCGTCGACGAATTCGATGACCTGGCCGGTCTTCATGTCGATCAGGTGGTCGTGGTGCTGGTCGGGGATTTCTTCATAACGCGAGCGGCCGTCGCGGAAGTCGTGGCGCTCGATGATGCCGGCCTCTTCGAACAGGCGCACCGTCCGGTAGACCGTGGCGATAGAGATGTGCGGATCAACCGCGTGGGCGCGGCGGTGCAGCTCCTCCACATCCGGATGGTCGATGGCGGCCGACAGCACGCGCGCGATGACGCGGCGCTGGTCGGTCATGCGCATGTTCTTTTCGATGCAGAGTTTTTCGATGCGGTCCAAAGTCTTCGCCCGTGCAAGCCCGCGCCATCATAGGCTGAAAGCTCAGGCGCTGTTAAGCGCGCGGCGCAGGATCAGGGCGTCGACGGCCGCGGCGCCGGGGCGGGGATAGTAGGCCTTGCGCCGGCCGGCGGCGGCGAAGCCAGCGCTCTCATAGAGCGCGATAGCGGCGACATTGTCCTGCGCGACCTCCAGGAACAGGGCCTGGGCGCCTTCGCCGGCGGCCCGCCGGACAGCTTCGGCCACCAGCGCCCGGCCATGCCCAACCCGACGCAGGGCCGGATCGACAGCAACGGTAAGGATCTCGGCCTCTCCGCCGGCGGTGCGCCACAGGATGAAGCCGGCCTCGCCCGCCACGGCGCCGGATGCGCCGGCCGACAGCAGCTGGTGGATGTCCATAGCGCTCCAGGGCCGGTCAAAGGCCGCGGCGTGCAGGCGAGCCAAAAGGCCTGCGTCGGCGGGTGTGACGGGGCGCGGGCTCATTCGCCCAGCAGCTTCCCGCCTGGCAGCCTGGCGTCTGGCGCGCGCAGATAGAGCGGCGCGGCGCTGCCCGGTGGGGCGATGGCGGCAAGGGCGAGCAGGGCGTCGGGCGTCGGGGCCGCGGCGGGGGCGAAGGTTGCGCCAGGCATCAGGCCCTCGACCAGGGCCGCGCCGGGGCCGGTGACGGTGACCCGCAACCCGCGGCCGCCGAAAAAGGCCGCGGCGTCTTCGATCCGCGAGGCGGCAGGCGCACAGGCCGCGGCGCCGGCCTCGAAGGCCTGCCAGTAGGCCTGGCCGCGGCGCGCATCGGTGATGGCAAGAACCAGGCCGTCGTGGCCAAAGGTCAGGGCCTCGAGGGTTCCGATCCCGACACAAGGGATGTCGAGCGCCAGCGCCATGGCCTTGGCGAAGGACAGGCCGACTCGCAGGCCGGTGAAGGAGCCGGGACCAACGGTGGCGGCGATCCTGCCCAGGCTCGCAAAATCGACCCCGGCGGCGGCCATGACTTCGGCGACCATCGGCGCGAGCCGCTCCTGGTGGCCGCGCGACATGGGCTCGCTGATCGCCGCCAGCACGCGACCGTCATCGCCCACCACAGCGGTGCAGGCGTCCAGGCAGGTGTCGACGGCGAGGGTCAGCATTCTGCAGTGAATATCCGGAAACGACCGCAATGCGCCATCGATCGCTTGCTGGAAGGATTTTCGATCCTGTTTCGAACTCAAGGACGGCGCACGACGCCGCCGCGAAGCGGTCGCCCATAGGGCGATCCTTGACTTCGAAACAGGATCGAAATCATGCTCCGCCAAGCGAACAATGGGCGGGTCTCAATGGCCTCAAGCCCGTGAGGGGGAAAGCCACGTGACCAGCCGAATGAAATTCCTGAAATCCGCCGGCGCCATCGTCATCTCGGCCGCGGCCGGCGCCAGCCTGACCATCACCGCCTTCGCCCAGACGCCGGCGGGCGGGGCCGCGACCACCACGCCGCCGCCGGCCGGAGGCCGCGCCGCCCTGCCGCCGCCGCCGCCGATCGATGCCCTGATCAAGGGCGCCCACTGGCACGACATCACCATCAATACGACCGATCCCGCCAAGGCGATCGCCTTCTACACCCGCCAGTTCAAGGCCAAGCCCGCGACCTGGAACGGCCAGCCGGCGGTGTGGGCCCAAAAGTCCTGGCTGCTGTTCAACAAGGTGAAAAAACCTGCTTCGACCGCGTTCAACACCGCCATCTGGCACATCGGCTGGGGCGCGCCGGACCCCAAGGCTGCCTACGCCCGCCAGATTTCCCTGGGCGCCAGCTTCGCCCAGCCGATCACCGACATCTCGACCGGCCTGCGCGGCTTTCGGCCCGACCAGTTCTACTACATGTATGTGGCCACGCCCGAGCACACGATGGTCGAGCTCAATACCGCGGCGACCGACAATTTCGACCACATCCACATGTTCAGCCTCGATCCGGTGGCCGCCGGCGACTGGTACATGAAGACCTTCGGCGTGCGCGGGAGGCTGTCGACGCCGCAGACCAACCGTGAGCCCACGTACAGCATCAGCGTCGAGCACATCCAGGTCGGCCCTTCGTCGAGCATTAATTTCGATAATGTCAACATGATCATCTACCCGGTCGAATACGCCACCAAGTCCTACGCCAAGGACTGGACCAATGTGAAAGAGATGCAGACCACCCGCGGCAAGGCTTTCGATCACATCGGCGTCTCGGTGCCGGACATCGACCTGGCGCTGAGGCTGCTGCGCGGGCAAGGGACGAAAATCGTCAGCGGCGTTCACAAGGTGAACGACAAGCTGAAAGTCGCCTGGATCGAGGGCCCGGACCACATCGCCATCGAGCTGCTTCAGGACGAGACGGACCATCCGCCGCTCGAATAGGGCCGGGCGCCGCTAGAGAATCTCGCAGACCTGATCGAAGTCAAAGCGCGGCCCGCGGGGGTTCAGGCGCTCTGTCGAGCCGTGGCCCAGGGCGATGATGAAGTTGGACTTGATGTTGGTCTCCGCAAAGAACGCGGCGTCCACCGCCTCGCGGTCGATGCCGCCCATGGGCCCGCAGTCCAGGCCCAGCGAGCGGGCGGCGATCATCAGATAGGCGCCCTGCAGCGAGGAATTTCGCAAACCGTCGAAACGGCGACCTTCGTCGGTCGGCCACCAGGTGGGGGCGTCCGGGGCGGAGGGGTTAAGGAAGGTCATGGTCGCCGGGAAATCCAGGTCATAGGCCAGGATGACCACGCAGGGGGCCGAGCGGATCTTGTTGCGGTTGCCGGCGTCGGCGCGCTCGGCCAGCCGCTCGCGCGCTTCGGGACTGACCAGAAACCGGAACCGGGCGGGGGTCGAATTGGAGGCGGTCGGCCCCCACTTGGCCAGGTCATAGATCGCCCTCAAAGTCTCTTCGGGGATCGGCGCAGGCTCGAACCGCTTGTAGCTGCGCGCCTCGCGAAACAGGGTGTCGAGGTCGGAATCGCTGAGCGGTTTCGGCGGCCGGCTCAGAGCGTCTGCTCCACCCGGGTCACTTCGGGCACATAGTGTTTCAGCATGTTCTCGACCCCCGATTTCAGCGTCGCGGCCGATGACGGACAACCCGAACAGGCCCCACGCATCTGCAGCCAGACAACGCCGGTGTCGGCATCGTAGCGGTCGAACAGGATGTCGCCGCCGTCCTGGGCGACCGAGGGGCGGATGCGGGTGTCCAGCAGGTCCTTGATCTCGGCGACGATCTGCAGCGTATCGCCGGTATAGTCGCCCTCGCCGTGGGCGCCGTCAGCCACGGCGGCGGGTGAGGCGGCGTCAGCGGTGATCGGCGCGCCGGAGGTGTAGTGATCCATGATCGCAGCCAGGATCGGCGCCTTGAGTTGCTGCCATTCCAGCGGGCCGGATTTGGTGACGGTGAGGAAATCGGATCCGTAGAAGACTCTGCTGACGCCCTCGATGTCGAACAGGGCGGCGGCGAGCGGCGAGGCGGCAGCTTCATCGGCGTTGCGGAACTCGCGCGTGCCGGCTCCGGTCACGTCGCGGCCAGGGATGAACTTCAACACCTGCGGGTTCGGAGTGGCTTCGGTCTGGATGAACATGGGAGTTAGATGGTCCTGAATGGCCGTTTCGCCAAGCCCAGAGATTCTGAGCTAGGGATCAATTCGCACTATTATTGCGGGTGGATAGACGCCGCTATCCGCCGGGCCAGCACTAGCTTGCTTCCGGTCACATCGTCGATCCAGATGTGAATCTGACTCCCAGAGGCCCGGGCCTCCCATAGATATTCAGCAGGCTGGCCATCACGGCCGAGGGCGACGGCGGGATTTTTCGAGCGATTCACACGAGTCGGCGGGATGTCCTTACTCAGCGGAAAATCGGCAGCCCTACCAGTATATACGCCAACGTATTCCCGGCCCTTGAGCGACACGTCGTAGACTTGAAAATCAGGGCCGCGAGGTCGAGCAATGACTTCAAAGCCCTTGGGCAGATCAATCACGAAAGGCAATGAGGCCTTCGGGACGGGCGCCTCGCGAACTTGAGCGCTCTGAACCGGCGATGGAGCAAATGGAGCGGCTGCGACTAGGCCCAACGATAGTGCGCAAACCGCGCTGCGGAGAATTCCAGGCATCGAGTTCATTGGCGTTTTCATGGCGTCATCTCCTCTAATAAACCACCACGCTTCTGATGCTCTCGCCTGCGTGCATCAGATCAAACCCCTTGTTGATCTCGTCCAGGGTCAGGATGTGGGTGATCATCGGGTCGATCTGGATTTTGCCGTCCATGTACCAGTCGACAATGGTCGGCACGTCGGTGCGGCCGCGGGCGCCGCCGAAGGCCGAGCCTTTCCAGACGCGGCCTGTCACCAGCTGGAACGGCCGGGTGGCGATTTCCTTGCCCGCTTCGGCGACGCCGATGATGATGCTGGTCCCCCAGCCGCGATGGCAGGCCTCCAGCGCCGTGCGCATGACAGTGGTGTTGCCGGTGCAGTCAAAGGTGTAGTCGGCGCCGCCATTGGTCAGGGTGACCAGGTGGGCGACGAGATCTCCATTGATGACATTGGGATTGACGAAATCGGTCATGCCGAACTTTTGGCCCCAGGCCTCGCGAGCCGGATTGATGTCGACGCCGATGATCTGGTTCGCGCCCACCATCTTCAGGCCCTGGATGACGTTGAGGCCGATGCCGCCCAGGCCAAAGACGATGCAGTTGCTTCCGGGCTCGACGCCGGCCGTATTGACCACCGCGCCGACGCCGGTCGTCACGCCGCAGCCGATGTAACAAGCCTTGTCGAACGGCGCGTCCTTGCGGATCTTCGCCACCGCGATCTCGGGCAGGACGGTGAAGTTCGAAAAGGTCGAACAGCCCATGTAGTGGAACACAGGAGCGCCCTTGTAGGAAAACCGGCTCGATCCGTCGGGCATCAGACCCTTGCCTTGTGTGGCGCGGATGGCGGTGCACAGGTTGGTTTTGCGGGAAAGACAGCTTTTGCATTGCCGGCATTCTGGCGTGTAGAGCGGAATGACGTGATCGCCGACCGCCAGGCTGGTGACGCCCGGCCCCACCTCCACCACCACGCCCGCGCCCTCGTGGCCGAGGATCGACGGGAACAGCCCTTCGGAATCCAGCCCGTCCAGGGTGTAGGCGTCGGTATGGCAGATGCCCGTCGCCTTGATCTCGACCAGCACCTCAAAGGCGCGCGGACCCTCCAGATCAAGCTCGACGATCTCAAGCGGTCGTTTGGCCTCAAAGGCGACGGCGGCTCGGGTTTTCATGGCGTGGTTCTCCCTGTTGCTTTTCTTAGCGTCTCGCGCGGCG
>CAZJBC010000063.1:0-11234 GCA_964543805.1 uncultured Brevundimonas sp. | reverse complement strand
CCAACGTTGACCAGATGACCCATCGGATGAGCGATGTGCTGGGCCGTAGCCTGCCCTATCGCGTGGCGGAAGAAGCCGGCGCGGTGATCGGTTACGCCTACGCCTCGCCGTTTCGCCTGCGGGCCGCCTATCGCTACACGGCCGAGGACACAGTCTATGTGGCGCCTGACCGTTTGGGCCGGGGCGTCGGCACGGCGGTGCTGAGCGATGTTGTCGCCGCCTGCGAGGGGCTGGGCCTGCGCCAGCTGATCGCCCTGATCGGCGATTCGGCCAATGCCGGGTCCGTGGCGGTCCACCGCTCGCTGGGCTTTGAGATGATCGGAACCTCGCCCGGCCTGGGCTTCAAGTTCGACCGGTTCCTTGATGTTGTGTACATGCAAAAGCCGCTGAACGGCGGGACGAGCAGCGTTCCCACGGCCAGGGGACTGGCGCTCTAGGACCTCGCGCCCTAGCGTCCCTCCCATGTCCCGTCCATCACTTCTCGCACCCGTCTGCCTTGCTAGTCTTGCCCTGACCGCTCTGCCGGTGACCGCCGCGGCGCAGGAGACCGCGGGCGGCATGGGCGCCATGACCTCGGCGCTGGGCCCCTACTCCATGACCAGAGAAGCCAGCGGCACCAGCTGGCAGCCGGACGCCTCCGAGCCGATGGGCGATCACGCCATGCACGGCGCCTGGATGAGCATGAGCCACGCCACCCTCAATCTGGTTTACGACGACCAGGGCGGCCCTCGCGGCGATGCCATGACTTTTGTCTCCGGCATGGTGATGGCCATGGCCCAGGGACCCTGGGCGGGCGGCGTGCTTGGCTTTCACGCCATGCTCAGTCCCGACCCACAGATCGGCAAGAAGGGCTATCCGCTGCTGCTGCAGACCGGCGAGACCGCCGACGGAACCACCCAACTGGTCGATCGCCAGCATCCGCACGACCTGTTCATGGAACTGTCGGCCAGCTACAGCCGCCCGATCGGCCAGGGCGCCAGCGCCTTTGTCTACGCCGGCCTGCCAGGCGAGCCCGCCTATGGCCCGCCGGCCTTCATGCACCGCCAGTCGGGCATGGACAGTCCCGAGGCGCCGATCAGCCACCACTGGCTGGATTCCACCCATGTGACTTTCGGCGTGGTGACGGCCGGCTATTCGGATGGGCCCTGGAAGATCGAAGCCTCGTCGTTTCGCGGGCGTGAACCGGACCAGTACCGCTACAACATCGAAGCCCCGAAACTGGATTCCTGGTCGAGCCGGCTTTCCTTCAATCCCACCACCCACTGGGCCGCACAGGTCAGCTACGCGAATCTGACCAGCCCCGAACAGCTTGACCCGGCCCAGAACCAGACCCGAATGAGCGCCAGCCTGCTTTACGCCGCTAACTGGGGCGCAGCGACGCTTGCCTGGGGGACCAAGAAGAACACCTCCGGTCCGCGCACCGACGCCTTCCTGCTGGAGACCAGCTACTGGCCGACCGGCGACTGGACGGTGTTCGCCCGCGCCGAGCGGGTACAGGAAGACGAGCTGACGCCGTCGGGCATCGTCTTCCCGGTCGGCAAGCTGTCGGCCGGCGCGGTGCGTGACTTTCAGGTGGCCAAAAAGACCAAACTGGGCGCCGGAGCACTGCTCAGCGTCTACAGCATTCCGTCGGGCCTGAAGGCGACCTATGGCGCGCCGCTGTCGGGGATGGTGTTCCTGCGGCTGAAGGTGAACTGACCGCTCAGGGCTTCATCAGCCGCGCCAGATCGCCCTGGTCATAGGGCTTGCCCAGTTGTTCGGCGTCGGCCGGCACGCCCTGCCCGCCCTCACCGTAACCCGAAGCAAAGATCACCCGCAGATTGGGCCGCAGCTTCTTTGCGCGCACCGCCAGTTCGGGCCCGCGCAGGCCCGGCAGTCCGACGTCGGTGAACAGGATGTCGATCTTGGTGGGGCCCTTCAGGATTTCCAGGGCGGCCTCGGCGTCGGCGGCCTCGATCACCAGCAGGCCCAGGTCGCGGATCATGTCCACCGCGGCCATGCGCACCAGGGGCTCGTCCTCGACGACCAGGATGGTGGGCCGGGCGCCTTCCAGCAGGCTGCGCACCCGGCGGGCCAGGGCATCCTTCTGATAGGGTTTGGAGATCAGGCTGACCCCTTCGTCCAGGCGGCCGTGATGGACGATGGCGTTTTCGGTGTAGCCCGAGGTGAACAGCACGGGCAGGCCGGGGATCAGAACCTTGGCGCGCGTCGCCAGATCGCGGGCCTTGACCGGGCCGGGCATGACCACATCAGTGAACAGAAGATCGATCCGGGCGCCGGATTCCAGAATCTGCAGCGCCTGGGCGCCATCGCTGGCGTGCAGGCAGACATAGCCCATTTCGCGAAGCGTCCCGACGGCGGCAGAGCGCACCAGATCCTCGTCCTCGACGACCAGGATGATCTCGTTCTGACCGGCTGCCCGGGCAGGCGCGGCGGCGGTCTGAACGTCTTCAGCCTTGCGCGATCGCGGCAGGTAGATCTTGACCGTCGTGCCCTCGCTCACCTCGCTGTAGATCTGCACGTGACCCCTGGACTGCTTGACGAAGCCGTAGACCATGGAAAGGCCAAGTCCAGTCCCCTTGTCAGCGGCCTTGGTGGTGAAGAAGGGCTCGAACACGCGCGCCAGCACATCCGGCGCCATCCCGTGGCCGGTGTCGGAGATCGCCAGCATCACATACTGACCCGGCTCAACATCGGCCTGATCGCCGTTCGCATAGGTCTCGTCGATAGTCGCGTTGCCGAGCTCGATGGTCAGCTTGCCCTTGCCGTCCATGGCGTCGCGCGCATTGATCGCCAGATTGAGAATGGCGCTCTCGACCTGGGCCGGATCAACCAGGGTGTTCCACAGGTTGCCGGCCACGACGGTTTCAACCGAGACCCCCTCGCCCAGGGTGCGGCCCAGCATATCGCCCATTTCACCGACCAGCCGCCCCAGGCTGACCACCCGCGGCTCCAGCGGCTGCCGGCGTGCGAAAGCAAGCAGCTGGCGGGTCAGCGAGGCCGCCCGATCGGCGCCGCGCAGGGCGTTGCGCAGCCTTTGCGAGCCGCTGGCGTTGTCGCGCAACAACGGTTCCAGCAGTTCCAGATTGCCGTGAATGACCTGCAGCAAATTATTGAAATCGTGCGCAACGCCGCCGGTCAGGTGGCCCACGGCCTCCATCTTCTGAGCGTTGACGCGTTGGGCTTCCATGCGCTCGCGCTCGGTGACGTCGCGCGAGACCCCGACGATGCGGTCAATATGGCCGTCTTCATTGGCCACCGGCACCAGGGTCGATTCCCAGATCTTGGAGCCGCCCGGCAGCGGCACTTCGGTCCTGGCCCGAGCCGTCTTGCCGGTCGCCACGACCTCGGCGTAGCGGGCCGAAAGCACCTCGCCCAGCGGACCGGGCTGCAGTTTGCGGATCGGCCGGCCGCGCAGCCGCTCGATCGGATAGCCTGAGCCTTCGGCAAAGGCGCGGTTGCCGTCCAGCAGGGTGAACTCGCCGTCCGGGCCGGCGGCAATGACAAAGAGATAGTCGCCGGCGTTTTCGAACACCGCGCTGTAGAGCTGGTCGGCGGTCTTGCGCGCGTGTTCGGCCGCCTCGCGGGCGATGATTTCGTTGCTCAGGCCACGGTTGACCCGCACCATGGTCACAAAGAGGTACATAAGCCCGATAATCGCCAGGGCGCCCGCGATCAGAGCCAGCAGCACGCCGGTGGTCTGAATGCTGTCCGAACGCTGCATGCGCGCGGCCAGGATCCGTTGTTCGCTGGCGATCACCTGGGCCATCAGATCGCGGGCGTGGTCCATCGCGGCCTTGCCAGACCCGGAATTGACCGTCCGGGCCTCTTCCAGATGGCCGGCGCGGCCCAGATCGACCCGCTGCTTGGCCAGATTGACACGAAGGGTCAGCACATCGCGCAACTGTCGCACCCGTGCCGCCTGGGCGGGATTGTCCTTGACCAGAGCCTCCAGGCGGTCGGCGGCGACCGGGAAGGCCGCCAGGCCGTCATCAAAGTCGTCCAGCGGCGCGGGACTGCCGTTGACCATGAAGCCGCGGGTGCCAGACTCCACGTCCTGGACGCGGGAGAAGGTCGTCTGAACGGCTTCGATGACCTGATAGCTGTGGACGATCCAGTCCCGGCTCTGACGCGAGGCCGTGATCTGACGAAGCGCCAGCGATCCGGTAGCCACCGCCAGCACCACCAGCAGGGCCAGCGGCGCAAATATGGTGCGTTTCGAAAGCGCAGTCCGGACCAAGGCAATTCCCCACTTACCCGCTCACCTTAGAGGCGCGCTCGCGCCTGTCCAGACGCGAGCCGACATAAGGCCAAGGCTTGCGTTTCGAGCCATCTGCGGGCACGGCCCTGTCATGAACGCACCTTCCGACGACGCCCTGGCCCCGCGCCGGGCAGCCCTGGCCGTTATCGACGGCGCCTTTTCACGCCGCGGCGGACTGGACGAGGGCCTGGGCGGCGCGCTTGGCGGCCTGACCGGGCGCGACCGCGGCTTTGCCCGCAACCTGGCCATGGCGACCCTGCGCCGTTGGGGTCAGATCGAGCGGGTGCTGGCCACTAAGCTGAAGTCGCCGCCGCCCGACCCGGTCATGGCGCTCTTGCGCATCGGCCTGGCGCAGACCCTGTTCATGGATGTCCCAGACCACGCGGCCGTCGCCACCACCCTGGATCTGGCCCAGAGCCAGCAGGCGACCCAGCCCTTCAAGGGCCTGATCAATGCGGTGCTGCGCGGCCTGCTGCGCGAGCCGCCGGTTCTGCGGGACCGGGACCTGGCGCCCGACTGGCTTTATGCCCGCTGGCGATCCGCGTTTGGCGAGGCCAACGCCCTGGCGATCTCCGCGGCCATCGCCCAGGAGCCGCAGACCGACCTGAGCCTGAGATCCGGCGAAGAGGCCGCCGTACTGGCGCCCTTGCTCGAAGCGGATGTTCTGCCGGGAGGATCCTTGCGCAGCGGCCTGAAGGGCGATCTGGCGCTCTGGCCGGGCTACGCCGAGGGTCAATGGTGGGTGCAGGACGTCGCCGCCGCCATTCCGGCCCGCTTGCTCAATGTGCGGGCCGGCGAGACGGCCCTGGACCTATGCGCCGCGCCCGGGGGCAAGACCCTGCAGCTAGCCGCCGCGGGCGCTACGGTGACGGCGCTCGACCGGTCGGCCTCACGTCTGAAGCGCCTGAACGAGAACCTGGCGCGCACCGGCCTGGCCGCTGAGGTCATTGCCGAGCCGGCTGAGACCTGGGCCGATCCCCGGCTATTCGACGCCGTGCTGCTGGATGCGCCCTGTTCAGCGACAGGAACCTTCCGCCGTCAGCCCGAGGTGCTGTGGCTGGCCCGTCCGCCCGAGATCGCCAAGCTTGCCATGGTCCAGGCCCGCATGCTGCACGCCGCCGCGCGCAGGGTCGCCCCCGGCGGTCGGCTGGTCTATTGCGTCTGCTCGCTGGAGCCAGAAGAGGGCGAGGCCCACGTCGCTAATTTTCTGAAATATCACGAGGACTTCGCCCCGACGCCGATTGCCGCCGGCGAGGGCGGCGCATCCGCCGCCAGCCGGCTGCCGGACGGAACCCTGCGGATCCTGCCCCACCACATGGACGGCGGCATGGATGGCTTCTTCGTGGCGCGGTTCCAGCGCCTTTAGGGTCGGGGCTTTAGGCGAAAACGTCCGCGACGGGGCTACTTGAGCCTTCCTTGACGAACCGCAGCTCGTGATAGATCGCCACGGCCAGCAGCAGATTGAGGACCTGCGCCACCGAATTGAACATAGGCATGATGACGACCAGATTGATGAACGGCGTCACATTTCGGGTGGTCAGGGATAGAACAAAGCTCGGCACGGCCGTGATCAGGCCAAACAGCAAGGTAACGCCGAAGATCGGCCAGCGATAGCCGCGGGTAAGATCGGCGCTTCGTATCAGGCTGTCGGTGGGGCGCTTGCCTTCCAGCACCAGCACCGGGGCGGCCGCCGCCCAGGCCATGCTCAGCATGATCGCGGGAACGACCAGCAGAAATGCGCTGAACACGAGGCAAAGCGTCATGATCGTTTCAAGAAGCAGGAAGGCGAAGAACTGTCTCGAAATCTGACCCAGACAATCCTGGATCGAGACGGAAAGGCCCCGCGCTGTCCGGTCGGCCACGAAGGTCAGGCCGATGCCCAGACCCAGTCCGAAGGCGGCGTAGATGAGCAGCAGTTCGCTCGTCGCCAGGAACTGGCGCAAGACGTCGTCAGGACTGATGACCTGAAAATTTATGACCAGCCCTTCGCTGACTGCCTGCGGCAGGTACGAAAAAGCCACGGCCAGCAGAAAGATCGCGCCGAAGTTCGGGCCAAGGGCGCCAAAGGTGCGCGAAAATACCCTCGACAGTTCGAAGCGTGCTCTTGGTTCGAAATTCACTGACCGCCCCCCAGCGCCAACGGAGAGCGCTTTGCGTCCAGACCTTTGCGCAACTTAATGGGCCCCGCGCGCACTGAACCTTGACTGCTCCACGACGACATTCCGTCGCGACCGGGGTTGCGTCAATTGTCAAAGTCACCGCCATCTGGGGCAGGACGCTTGCGCGTTCCTGAGTCGAACGGGTAAGCCTTCCACCTGATGACCAAGCCCCCGATCATCGCCCCTTCGATCCTGGCCAGTGACTTTTCGCGCCTGGGCGAGGAGCTGCGCGCCATCGACGCGGCGGGTGCGGACTGGATCCACATCGATGTGATGGACGGCCACTTCGTCCCCAACATCACCATCGGCCCCGATGTGGTCAAAGCTCTGCGCCCACACACCAAACGGCCGTTTGACGTACACCTGATGATCTCGCCGGTTGATCTGCACCTGGAGGCCTTCGCCGCCGCCGGGGCCAACTGGATCAGCGTCCACCCGGAAGCCGGCCCGCATCTGCACCGGACGGTCTCGCGCATCCGCGACCTGGGTTGCCGGCCGGGCGTCGTGCTCAATCCGGCGACGCCGGTCGACGTCGTGGACCACGTGATCGGCGATATCGACCTGATCCTGGTGATGTCGGTCAATCCGGGCTTCGGCGGCCAGACTTTCATTACCTCGCAGCTGAAGAAGATCGAGGCCCTTCGCAAGCGGATTGACGCGACCGGGCGCGACATCGTGCTGGAGGTCGACGGCGGGGTGACGGCCCAGAACGCAGCGGCCTGTGTCAGCGCCGGCGCCACGGCCCTTGTCGCAGGCACCGCCGTCTTCCGCGGGGGAGAGGCCGCCTACGCCAGCAATATCGCCGCCCTGCGAGGGTCCTGATGCCGGCGCCGCCCGGGGGGGCGCCCGAAAACTCCCGCGCCGCCGCCGAGGGCTTCAAGGCCCGATACGAGGACCTGGCCCTGGTGCTGCGCCGCTATGCCCAGGCCGAATGGTTCGGATCGCCCTTTCACCTGTTTCTGCTGCGCGGCAAACGCCCCGAAGGCGTCGCCGCGGCCCCGCGCAGTCCAAGGCCCGCCGATGTGCGCCGGGGCGAGGCGATGGCGGCCGGCGTGTTCAGCCTGGCCGACCAGACCCTGGCGGCAGGGCCCGGCGGCGAGCCCTTTGACCGCCCTAACCCCAGCCGGGCCTTCGCCGAGGCGCTGCACCGCATGGGCTGGCTGGGCGATCTGATCGCCCTGGGCGACCGCGGCGAGCGCGAAGCGCTGCGCCAGGCCCTGAGCTGGGCGCGGGTGTTCGGCGGCTGGAACAGCTTTTCCTGGAACGGCCCGATCCTGGAGCGGCGGGTGCTGAACCTGGCCTGCGGTCTCAAGGCCATCGCCGTCCATGCCTCGGACCTGGAGCGGGCCCGCCTGCTCGACGGTCTGGCGCGCCAGGCGCGGCACCTGCTGAAGATCGCCGACGGCCCGTCCCATGCGGCCGAGCACGCCTGCGCGGCGGCGTGCGCCGGAACGGCCCTGGCCGGGAGCGCGGGCGAGCGGCTGATGGACAGCGCCCTGGCGCGGTTGAATCTGGCGCTGCCCCACACGGTGCTGGCCGACGGCGGCCACGCCAGTCGCTCGCCTCAGGCCGGCCTGTCGCTGCTGCTGGATCTGCTGACCCTGGAAGACGGACTATCGCAACGCGGCCGGCCTGCGCCGGAAGAGATGAGCCGGGCGCTTGACCGGCTTTCGGCGTCCTTGCGCGTGCTGGCCATGCCCGACGGGCGGCTTCCCTGTTTCCAGGGCGGCGAGGCGGGCGATCCGGCCGACCTGGCGGCGGCGCGTCAGGCCAGCGATCTGTTGATGGGCGCAGCCCAGGTCTCCCTGCCGCACACCGGCTATGAGAAGCTGTCCAGCGCCTCGCTGACTGTCATGGTCGACGCCGCGGCCCCGGCGGCGGGCGCCTGGAGCGAGGCGGCGTGCGCCCAGCCTGTCGCTATCGAGGTCTACTGCGGCCGTGACCGGCTGATCACCAACTGCGGCTGGTCGCCCATCGCCAACGGTCCGGAAGCCATGCGCCTGACCACCGCGGGATCGACCTTGAGCGTCGGCGAAGGCTCGGCCGGCGTGCTGGCCCGGGGTCGGATCGGCAAACAGTTCAGCGTGCGTCTGAAGGGCGGACCTGGGCGTGTTTCCGCCCGGCGGCAGGAAAGTCCGCAGGGCGCCTGGCTGGAAGTCTCCCATGACAGCTGGGAAGCGGCCTGGGGGGTGAGGCACGAGCGGCTGATCTATCTGGACCGCGGCGCCGATGAGTTGCGCGGCGAGGACCGTCTGGTACCGGTCCGCCCGTCAGCGTCCTCGCGCATGGCGCCGGCCGCAGTGCGGTTTCACCTGCACCCCACCGTCAAGGCCTCGCTGGCCCGCGACCGCAAGAGCGTGCTGCTGCAAGGCCCGACGACGCCCGGCTGGTGGCTGCGCAATGACGCCCAGGACGTCTCGATCGAGCATTCCGTCCACTATGAGAACGGCCAGCCGCGGCGCTCGACCCAGGTGGTGCTGCGCAGTCACCTGTCCACGGGCGAGGGCGGAAAAATCCGCTGGAAGCTGGCGGCGATGACGCGCGGCGACTAACGGAATATCCAGAGGGGGGGCGATCATGTCCACGTCAGAAGTCTTCCTGATCGGGATGATTATCATCTTCTCGATCCCCTATTTGATCTGGCGCCTGTTCCGGACAGAATATTTCGCGCCCCTGGTGGTGGTGCAGATTCTGGCAGGGGTCCTACTCGGCCCAGGCGTTCTGGGCGCGGCCTTTCCCCACTACTATCAGTTCGTCTTTACCCCCCAGACCATCAGCGCCCTCAACGGGATCGCCCAGTGGGCGGTGATGATCTTCGTCTGGATCGCCGGCATTGAGCTTGATCTGAAGAAGGCGTGGGCACAGCGGCGAGAGACCGGAATCACCGCCGGGCTTGCGCTGGCGACGCCCCTGACCTTCGGCTGCGCCGCGGCGATGATAATGCTGTCGTTCAGCAACGGCTGGGTGGGCGCCAAGGGCCAGACCTGGCAGTTCGTGCTCGGCATCGGCATGGCTTGCGCGGTTACTTCGCTGCCGATCCTGGTGCTGTTCATGGAAAAGCTCGACATCCTGCGCCGCCCGCTGGGTCAGCGGGTGCTGCGCTATGCCAGCCTGGACGATATCGCGATCTGGGGCGTACTGGCCTTGATCCTGCTGGACGGGACAAAGGCCGGCAGGCAGGCGGGCTTCCTGGTTCTGTTCCCCGTGCTGGCTTTTGCTTTCCGCAAGTTGATACAGCGCATTCCCGAGAAGGACCGCTGGTACGCCGGTCTGATCTGGATGGCGGTCAGCGGTTTCGCCGCCGACTGGGCGGGGCTGCATTACATGGTTGGCTCATTCCTGGCCGGCGCGGTCCTGGACAACGACATGTTCGACCAGAAGCAGATGGACCTGTTCCGCCATCACATCCTGCTGGCGATCATGCCGGTCTATTTCCTCAGTACGGGACTGCGCACCAACTGGACGCTCGGCGGACCGCTGGTGCTGGGCGCGGTGGGTCTGCTCGTCGTCGCCTCGGTGGCCGGCAAGCTCGCGGGCATTCAGATCGCCGGCCGAATTCTGAAATGGCGCAGGGGCGAAGCAGGCGTGATTGGCTGGCTGCTCCAGACCAAGGCCCTGATCGGCATCATTTTCGTCAACATCCTGCTGGACAAAGGCATCATCACCAATGTGGCCTTCACCGCCACTCTGCTGATGGCGGTGGCCAGCACCATGATCGCAATTCCGATGGTGACGCCCAGGCTGGCCCGTCTGAATTCGGCAGCCCCGGTTGGCGACTGAGCGCCACGGACAGGGTTATCCGGCTCGGACAGACTAAACCGTCCATTCATTGCGGTTTTCTTTCAATCATTGCGCTATAGACAGGCCCGGCGTTCCGCGCCAACAATTTGCCGCCTTTCAGACCGGATTGTTTCAACGTCTTTCCCCGCAAGCCCCCGCCAGAGGGGCAGGTTTCGGAGGCGTCGCTTCGGCGTCCGGCTGGGGGCCACCAATAAGCGCAAAGCGCACAGGGGGAACTATGGCCAAGCCTATCGAGAAGATCGTGGTCGTCGGCGGCGGCACCGCCGGATGGATGAGCGCGGCCTTTCTCAACAAGGTGCTGGGGAGCGCCACGAACCGCAAGATCGACATCAAGGTCGTTGAGTCTGACGACGTCGGCATCATCGGCGTCGGAGAAGCCAGTTTTCCAACCATCCGCCGGATGATGCAGGTGATCGGCATCTCCGAGTCCCGCCTGCTGGCCTATACCGACGGCGCCTTCAAGAACGCCATCAAGTTCGTCGACTGGGCGACCATCCCCGAGCCCGGATCACACAATCATTTCTACCACCAGTTCGATGCGCCGGTGGCCGTCGACGGGTTCGACGCCATGACCCACTGGAAGGCGATGCGCGACAGCGGCGCCGACGTGCCGGCGATGGACGAAGCGGTCAGCATTCAGGCGGCCCTTTGCGACAACCACCGCAGCCCGAAGTATCTGAACTCGCCGCCCTACGAAGGGCCCCTGCCCTACGCCTATCACTTCGACACGGTGAAACTGGGCCGCCTGTTGCGCGAAGTGGCCGTGGAACGCGGGGTCGAGCGAATCGTCGACCACGTCAATGCCGTGCGCCGGGCCGAGAATGGCGACATCACCGCCATCGAAACCCGCGACGGGCGCACGCTGGAGGCCGATCTCTACATTGACTGCACCGGCTTTGCCGCCGTGCTGATCGAGAAGAACCTGGCCGAGCCGTTCATCGACTATACAGACAAACTACTCTGCGACCGCGCCGTCGCCGGCCAGATCCCTCACCGCCCCGGCGTTCCGGCCC
>CAZJBC010000062.1:0-11250 GCA_964543805.1 uncultured Brevundimonas sp. | reverse complement strand
ACCTCGCCGCTCGCGGTCAGGTGTAGCGGATTTCAACGATCGTGCACTTATTTTTTGAACACCGGCTCAATCGACGATAGATCCGTAGACGATGCTCTTCAGCTGGCCGCGGAAATTGAAGGTCGCCGACGGGATCAGCTGGGTCAGGAACACTACGGTCATGTCCTCGACCGGATCGACCCAGAAGATGGTTGAGGCGGCGCCGCCCCAGTAATAGTCGCCTATGCCCAGGCTCTGGGTGATGGTCTGGTCCAGGCTCGAGGCGAACCCCAGGCCAAAACCGACGCCCTCATAAGCGCTCTCGGAAAACCCGCCGATCGCCAGGCTGGCCAGGTCGCCGCCGCCCGGCAGGTGGTTCATGCGCATCAGATCGAGCGTGCGCGGGCTGATCAACCGCACGCCATCAAGTTCGCCGCCCCGGCGCAGCATCTCGCAAAAGCGCATGTAGTCGGCGATCGGTCCGGTCAGGCCGCTGCCGCCGGCGAAAAAGGTCGGGGCCTTGAGGTACTTGCTGGTCTTCGGATCGTCGTCCAGGGCCAGCGACTTGTCCGGCGCGCGGCGATAGCAGGCGGCCAGGCGATCGGCGTTCTCCGGCGCCACGTGAAAGGCTGTGTCGGTCATGCCCAGAGGGGCCAGGATTTCGTCCTCGAAGAACCGGTCCAGGGTCCTGCCGGACAGGATCTCGACCAGGGCGCCGCAGACGTCGGTCGATAGTGAATACATCCACCGCTCGCCCGGCTGGTAGCGCAGCGGCACATGGCCCAGCCGTTCGACGAAGGTCGCCAGCGTCTCGCCCGCGCCGCGGGAGACGCCTGCCGCCTCATAGGCCTGGTCGACCGGG
This sequence comes from uncultured Brevundimonas sp., assembly GCA_964543805.1. Classification (GTDB taxonomy): domain Bacteria; phylum Pseudomonadota; class Alphaproteobacteria; order Caulobacterales; family Caulobacteraceae; genus UBA5005. Next base: position 10,409 of record CAZJBC010000062.1, on the reverse strand, counting down.
TGGTCGGCGGGGATGCCGGTGATGGCGTTGAGGATCGAGCCGTAACCGATGCCGCCCGTGTGGCACAGCATGTCGCGGAAACTGACGGGCCGTTTCGGCGGCTCGGTCTTCATGTCCTTGCCGGCGCCCGACACCCAGACCTGATGGTTCTTCCACGACGGGATATAGCGGCTGACCGGATCGTTCAGCTGGAACAGGCCTTTTTCGTACAGCATCATCAGGGCCACCGAGGTGACCGGCTTGGTCATGGAATAGAACCGCACGATGGTGTCATCGCCCCAGCGGGTCCCCCGCTCACGGTCGCGCAGGCCGAAGGCGCGGCTGTAGGCGGCGTGGCCGTTGCGGGCGACAGCGACCTGGCAGCCGGCGATCTTGCCCGTGTCGATGTAGTTGCGATTCAGATGGTCAGCGATCCGCTCCAGGCGACCGCCGTCCAGGCCCGTCCATTTTGTCTGCGCGTCCATCTTGTTGGCCCTCAGGTTGCCTCGCCTGCAGAGATTTCAGTCTCTATGGGCCGGTGCAACACTTTCCTTCTCCCCTTGCGGGAGAAGGTGTCGGCGGAGTCGACGGATGAGGGGTCACACCCGCCTTTCTGAGTTCGGCCGTTTATTCAGGTCGAAGTAGAGTGTTCAGCGCGACCCCTCATCCGTCATGCTGCGCATGAAACCTTCTCCCACGAGGGGAGAAGGAACCCGTACGTGATCAATGCAACTCAGGAAAACGCACCCTTGTAGGCGTCTCGCAGCAGGTTCTTTTGCACCTTGCCCATGGCGTTGCGCGGCAGGTCGTCAACGAAGAACACCCGTTTGGGAACCTTGAAGGCGGCCAGCTTTTCGCGCGCGGCGGCGATGACGGCGGCCTCGTCGCCCGATCCGGCGATCACGGCGATCACCGCCTCGCCAAAATCGTGGTGCGGCGCGCCGACCACGGCGCTTTCGGTGACGCCGGGCAGTTCATCCAGCACCAGTTCAACTTCCTTGGGATAGACGTTGTAGCCGCCGCAGATGATCAGGTCCTTGGCCCGTCCCGAGATCCACACCCGCCCGTCCGCGTTCTGGCGGCCGACATCGCCGGTGATAAAGAAGCCGTCGGCGGTGAATTCCTCTTTGGTCTTTTCAGGCATGCGCCAATAGGCGGCAAAGACGCTGGGCCCCCGGATCTGGATGACCCCGGTCTCTTCGCCGCCGCCGATGCGCAACTCGACGCCGGGCAGGGGATAGCCGACGCTGCCGGCGATGCGCATCCCATCGAGGGGGTTGGTGGTTATAATCACCGCCTCGCTCATGCCGTAGCGTTCCAGAATGCGCTGACCGGTGCGCGCCTCGAAGGCCCCGAAGGTGCTCTCCAGCAGGGGCGCCGAGCCGCAGACGAACAGCCGCATGTGCGCCGCCGCCTGGCGGGTGAAGCCGGGGTTGTCCAGCAGGCGGGTGTAGAAGGTCGGCACGCCCATCATCACGGTGGAGCGTTTCAGGCCTTCCAGGACCGGCGCATCTTCATATTTGGCCAGCCACACCATGGCCCCCCCGCTGAGCAGGATGCAGTGAAGGGCCACGAACAGGCCGTGGACGTGGAAGATCGGCAGGGCGTGCAGCAACACGTCATCGTCGCGGAACCCCCAGGCGCGGTGCAGGGCAAGCGCATTGGCGGCCAGATTGCCATGGCTGAGCATGGCGCCCTTGGAGCGGCCGGTGGTCCCGCTGGTGTAGATGATCGAGGCCGTTTCGCCCTCGGCGGCGACATGGACGTCCGTGAGCGGCTTGAGATCCGCCGCCTCGGCCAGCAGCGCCTCGGCGTCCCTGACGATCAGCGAGGGCTCGGCGTCACCCACGAAATACTCGATCTCGGCGGGCGTATAGGCGGTGTTTAGTGGCGTGAAGATGGCGCCGATCTGCAGGCAGGCCAGATAGAGCATGATCATCGCGGCGCTTTTCGGCGCCTGGACCAGCACCCGGTCGCCGGGACCAATGCCGCGGGCCTTCATCAGGGCGGCAAGACGCCCCACGCCCGCCTCGACTTCGGCATAGGCGATCTGGCCGCCATCCGGCAGCAGGAAGCAGGGTCGGGTCCGGTCGGCCGGAAATCGCGATTTCAGTAGCGCGAAAAGATTGTGGTTCATGGCCCAAGACATGCCCGCTTCCGCCGCGCGCGGAAACTCCAAAAATGCGGCGCCCCGGTTGGCCGATCCCTTGCAGCTTTCCTGTCCGAACAGATCATTTCGGGACGACCCATGCCCAAACTCGCCAAGATTACAGCCGACGTTCTGCCGATTTCCAGCCTGACCGCGGACGACATCGCTGCGTGGGAGACCCTGCAGCGCGCGACGCCGGAATTTGCCAACCCCTTGTTTGGGCATCACTTTTCGCGCGCTGTCGCGGCTGTGCGTGAGGACGTTCGCGTCGCGGTCTATCGCGGTGACGGCAAGGCGGTCGGCTTTCTGCCTTTCCATCAACGTCCGGGCGGTCTGGCCCGGCCGATCGGCGCCCCATTTTCAGACTACCAGGGTCTTGTCTCAAAAGCGGACATCGGGATCACCGGCGCGCAAGCTCTGGCGATGGCCGGCATCCGCGCCTTCCGCGCCAACGCCCTGGTGGATCCGTTCGGCCTGTTCGAAACGGGTGGTCTGGACGAAATCGAAGCCTTCGCCATTGAGCTGAAGGGCCCCGCCGAGGACTATCTGGAGGCCCTGCGCGCCGGCAATCCCAAGCGTTTCAAGAACCTGCGCCGCCTGCAGCACGGGCTGGAGCGCGAGAACGGTGAGATCCGCTTCGTCGCCAACGACCGTTCAGCCCAGGCCTTCGAAACCGTCATGCGCTGGAAGCGCGAGCAGTTTCAGCGCACCGGTCTGCAGGATGTGCTGCGCCCCGACTGGGTCTCGATGCTGATGCGAAACCTGTTCGACCTGACCGAAGGGCCGATGACCGGCCATCTTTGCAGCCTCTATGTCGGCGATCAGCTGCTGGGCGCGCACTTCGGCGTCAAACAGGGCGGCGTCTTCCACCCGTGGATCGCATCGACCAATCCAGCGCTGGGCGCCCATTCGCCGGGTCAGATCTTTGTGCTCAACGCCATCCGCGCCATGCCGGAAGACGGCCTGACCCGCTACGACCTGGCCAGCGGCCACGACCACTACAAGCGCCCGTTCGGCCCGGTCATCAGCATCGTGCGCTCCGGCCTGCTGACCAGCGCCGGCGCTTCGTCGCGTTCTCTGCCGGCCGCACCGTCGGCCGTGCGCAAGGTCTGGCGGCGTCTGGACCACATCGCCGCGCTCAATCCCACCTTCGCCGGTCGCGCCCGTGGCCTGGCCGAGGCGGCCTTAGCCACCACCCGCCGCGGCTTTGGCAACGCTTCGTCAAGCGAAGGCGTGTCATAGATTCGCGCCATGGACCCGGACATTTCCATCGTCATTCCAACCCAAAGGCGCCCCGGCCCCCTGCTGCTGGCCGCGCGCTCGGCTATCGCCCAGACGGGCGTGGAGCCCCGGCGTTTGGAAATGGTCATCGTCGACAACGATATTGTCCCGTCTGCCCGCGACAACGCCGCGATCCTTGAAGCCGAGGCGCCGTTTGCAGTGGTCTATGTCCACGAGCCGCGCGCCGGCGTCGCCTATGCCCGCAACGCCGCCATGGCCCGCTCGCGCGGGTCGCTGGTCGCTTTTCTCGATGACGACGAAGAAGCGCCTCCGGCCTGGCTTTCGGGCCTGCTGGCCATCCAGGACGCCTGCAAGGCCGATGCGGTGTTCGGCCCGGTCCGCGCCCGCGCGCCCGAGACCGTCGGCCACCGCGCCTATCTGGAGCGCTTCTTCTCGCGCCTGGGCCCGGACAAGGCTGGCGTTATTCCCGACTACTACGGCTGCGGCAACAGCCTGGTGCGGCGCGCGGCGCTGCCCGATCCGGTCAGCCCGTTCAGCCTGATCCGCAACGAGATAGGCGGCGAGGATGATCTGCTGTTCGGCCACATGCAGGCCCAGGGCGCCGTCTTTGCCTGGGCGCCCGACGCCTGGGTCTGGGAAGACCCGGCCCCGTCCCGGCTTTCGCTGCGCTACACCATCGCGCGCGCCTTCGCCTACGGCCAGGGCCCGACCGAACACTGCGCCTCGGCCAGCCCGCCCAACTATCCCGGCGTCGCCAAATGGATGGCGGTCGGCCTGGTCCAGGGCGCGATTTTCGGCCTCGTCGCCGCTTTCAAATGGCTGGTCCGCGCCCCGGACCGCGCCCAGGCCCTCGACCGCGCCGCCCGCGGCTTGGGCAAGACCTTCTGGGGCAAACCCTTCAAGATCGCTTTTTACGGACGCACAGCATGAGTTTGATTGTCGACTGGACCGCGGAAAAGGCGGGCGATTTCACGCGCCGGAATCTTGAGTTCCGCCACGAACTGCATGACCGCCCGATGTTCAGCGACGAAGGTCTGGTCTCGCTGCTCGACCGGTATCCGCGCGAGCACCTGGGTGTCTTCACCATGGGCCACGACGCGCTCGACTGGCAAAGCTGGCGGCGCGGGACGGCGGGCAATCTGACCGGCGATCAGCTGCTGAACGCGGCCAGGGAAGGCCGCATCTGGCTCAACCTGCGCCACACCAATGATTACCTGCCCGAATACGCCGCGCTCGAGCGCGAGATGTTTGATGAGGCAGAGGCCAGGACCGGTCAGTGCACTTTCAAGCGCGATCTGGGCATGCTGATCTCGTCGGCCGATGCGCGGGTGTTTTATCACCTGGACGTACCGCTTGTGTCGCTGTGGCAGATCCGCGGCCAGAAGAAGGTGTGGGTCTATCCGGCCCAGGCGCCGTTCGTCGGCGCCGACCAGCTGGAGCGGATCGTGCTGAAGGAAACCAACGAACAGATCGCCTGGACGCCCGACATGGACGCTGGCGCCGAGGTTCATGACCTGACGCCCGGCAAGATGGTCACGTGGGTACAGAACGCGCCGCACAGGATCGAGAATGGTCCGATGCTGAATGTCTCACTGTCGGTGGAGTTCATGACCCCCGCCGCTCTGATGCACGCCAACGTGCTCTACGCGAACGGGGTGCTGCGCAAGCTGGGTCTCGATCCGAAGGTCCAGACCACGCCTCATCCGATTGCTCTGGCCAAGGTGGGTCTGGCCCGGGCGGTCAAGGCCAGCGGCCTGTCAAAAACCTTCGAGAAAACCCTGCCGATCACCTTCGATCTGGAACAGGACGTCCCCGGCGTATTGCGGGCGGCGGCCTAGTTCACCGAACGAACACCTACATCCTGTGCAGGCCGCAAACCTTGTTGCCGTCAGGATCGCGCAGATAGGCGAGATAGAGTTTGCTGTAGGGGCCTTCGCGTACGCCGGGCGGATTTTCGATGGCTGTGCCGCCGTTGGCCAGGCCCGCGGCATGCCAGGCGTCTGCCAGTTCCGGCGTCTTGCAGGCAAAGCCGATGGTCCCGCCATTGGGCGCGGTGGCCGGCTCGCCATTGATCGGCAGGGTGACGCAGAAGGTTCCGCTGGGCGTGCGGTAAAAAACGCGGCGACCATCGTCGATCTGGCCGGGCGGGATGCCCAGCGCGCCAAGCGTCGCGTCATAGAACCGCTTGGCCCGGTCGAGGTCGTTCGTGCCAATCATGATGTGCGTGAACATCGAAGGTCCTTCCTGTCTGAGCGGTGCGTTACTTGCCGTCGACCGTGAAGGCCAGCAGCACGTTCATCCCTGTGCCCGTCGAGCCATAGGTCGCCGATCCGTCGAAGCCGGAGGTCACGAAAACCATTCCGTGGGCGATAGTCGGGCCGTTGCCGTCGATCCCGCCGCCGGGCTGGGCCGCAACGCCGTTGGTCGTCGCATAGTTCTGCGCGGTGGCGGAGAAGCGCCAGACGATCTTGCCTGTCGCCGCCTCATAGGCGCGCATCCAGCCGTCGGTGGAGCCTGAGAAGACGATGCCCGGCATGACCGCCGGCGCCGCCGACTGCGAGGCTACGCAGCCGCCGTCCTTGAACCGGCTGCTGAACAGCAGACGAGGGCAGGGATCCTTCGGCGTCGGCGCCCGCCACAGCGCCCGGCCTGTCGCCGGATCGATGGCGGTAATGCCGGGATCGGCGGCCGGCTGCGGCTGTTCGACAAACACCTGCTGGCCGAGGGGGCGCAGGATGTCGTCCTCGGCCCGGATGATGTCGGAATCAGTGGCGTAGAGCCGCCGGCCGTCCGCCGCCATGCCCCATTCAACCCCGCCCAGGGCTCCGCCGCCGCCGACTCGATGCTGCCACAGCAGCCGGCCTGTGTCGGGGTCCATGCCATAGACGATGCCGGACTTCTGGCCGGACAAGACGACCTGCTTGCCGCTGGCCATCGTGAACAGGATCGGCGAGGCGCCGAAGTCATAGTCGGGACCCAGCGGCCTGGGGCAATTGTCCGTGGTGCGGCCGCGGTTGCAGTTGACGATGTAGTTGTCGTTGGCGGTGACCTGGGTCGACCAGCGGATGTGGCCGGTGGTCATTTCGATGGCGACGATGGCGTCGGCGCCCTTGGTCTCGGCGGCGGTGTAGGAATCGCCTGAGGCGACGTACACTAGGCCGCGCTTGGCGTCGATCGTCGGCTGCGACCAGATGGCGGCGCCGGCGGGCCCCTGCAGCACCGTGCCGGCGGTATTGGTGCGGATGGTGTGGATCGGCTCGGTGATAACCGGCGTCTTCCACAGGATCTTGCCGTCGGTCAGGCTGACCGAGACCAGCGAGCCACGGAAATTGCAGCAGGGATAGTTTTCGGCCGCGCCGGCGCTTTCCTCGCCCGAGGTGGTGGGCAGGAAGATCTGGTTTCCGTAGACGATGGGCGAGCCGGTGATGCCCGCCGAGCGGTGTTCCTCGATCACCGGGCTGGTCCACAGCTCATGGCCGGTGGCCGCATCCAGCGCCTTGATCATCCGGTTGCGCTGGCCGATCACCAGCATCCAGCCGCTGGGAGAGACGGTGGAACGCACCGGCAGCGGGGTGTTGCGCGCTGCTATGCCCTCGGCCCGCCAGCGCACGCAGCCGGACTTGGGATCAAGGGCGTAGATGCGGCCCGAGCCCGAGATCCACATCCAGTCGCCGATGATGGTGGGCTGGCTGTTGCCTTGCGTGATCGAGAACGCCCATTTGACCTTGAGCTTGGGCACATCGGCGGCGCGCAGGCCGGGGTTGGGCTGATAGCGCTGGCCTGTGGGCGAGCCGCCCGCGCCGATCCAGTCGGACGGCGTGGGGGTGATCGGCGGGTTGGCTGCGCAGGGCGTGTCGGTGGTCTGGACCGTGGGCGCGGCGCCCCGTCCGCCGCCGCGGCCGCCCGCCGCCGCCGCGGTCTGCGGTGCTGTCAGGTAGGTCGCGATGGCCTGTTTGTCGGCGTCGGTCATGCCCTCGGTCATCGGCGCCATGACGCCGTTAAGTGCGGTTGTGATCGCCGCGGGGGTCAGGCGGCGCAGGGCGGTGGTTTCCGGCGCGCGGTCCAGGCCTGCATCGTGGCAACTCGCACAGCGGCCGGAGAACAACACCTGGCCGTTGGAGGCCACCGGCTGGGCCGAGCCCACGCTGGCCAGTATGCCCAGGCTGATGAAGATACCGCCGCCGATCGCGGCCAGGGACCAAGGTTTCATCGCGCGTTTCCCCCGAAGGTGCTGGCGCGTTTCTTCCTGGCGCCTTGGGGGCAGGATAGCCGGGCCCCGGCGGGGCGCCAGCAGTTTTTGACGGTTGGATTAGCCCGCCTGACGTTCCGGCTCTTCGCCCATCACCGGGGTCTCGTCGCCTTCGGCGGCTGCGGGAATTTCCATCAGGCCGCGGATGATCGCGCCGCAGCGCTTGGCCAGGGCGACGAACTCGTCGGGGACCTGTTCGGGCGAGTCCGACACCAGCGCATGCAGATCGCGCGCCGCTTGTAACAGCTTGGGCGAGGCGGTGATCAGCCGGGCCTGAAGCTCCATCTTGTGGGGATCGCGGTCATATTCCGCGCCCGGCGTGCGCCAGCCGCCCCAGTCGTTCTTGTCGGTGACCACGACCGGATAGGTGCCGGGGAAGGGGTGGTGCTGGCAGTCTTCCTTGGTCTGCCACTTGTTCTTGGCGCGCAGCAGCCGCCAGTTGCCCAGGTCAAGCGCCGCGTCGCCGTCATTGGCTTCTTCGGGGCGCAGTTCATGGCTCTGGAACTCGCGGCCGAATCCGACGTCATAGGTGATCTTGACCGGCTCTTCGAAGCCGCGGGCCCACACAGGCGTGATCTTTTCCACCGTGGCCCATGCGCCGACGCTCTCGACCCAAACCTTCTGGTTGCGGTGAAACTGGGCTTTCGCCATGGGTGGGTGCTCCTGGAGCCTGCAAGGTTAGGCTGCGATCTTGCCCGGCATTGGTTGAATTTGAGTCAATCCGGACCGCGAAAATTCCGGCAGCCCAAACGGAATCGGCGGCCGGGCGATACGCACCCGGCCGCCGCCGCGGCTGATCGTGTGGCAAGACCGACCCGCTGCGGTTCCCCCGTTAGAGCCCGGTGCGCGGCTGAGCCGGCGCGCTGGCGTTCTGGACGAGTTCGACGGAGACCAGGTTCGAGCCGGTGGCCCGAGCGGTCTTGACCAGTTCAGAGGTATCGGCCGCCGAGGCGGTGTTGCTGAAGTGAGAATGAATAGCGTCGAGACCCATCAGGGCCGCCACCACCGCGACCGGGATCGGAAAGGCCGACACGCTCGCCTCAAACCCGTTCAGGTCGTGTCGCGGGGTAAAGTTGATGGCTCCGGCCGAAGCGCCGGCGCCGTAGGCCGCGCTGCCGCCGTCCTTCAGCACGTCGACCGCGGACAGGATTTCCATGGGGATGGTATTGACGTTCTGGGCGCCGCCGCCGGTGACGTTGGGGTCGAAGGTGACCGCCGGGCCGCCATTGGTCTGCGGGTCGTCGGCCAGACGCACGCCCTCGTACAGGATCAGGGTGCGGCCTGAGCCCAGGTTGCGCAGGTTGATCGTGCGCACCCCATAGCCCTCGGCGTTCTGTCCCGCGTTGTCGCCGTTGTCGTTCAGGCCAGTCTCGGACATGGCGCGGATCAACTGATCGACGCCGGGGCTGCCTTGCTTGAGGAGGTCGTCGCGACTCGTGTGCTCGACATTGATGGGCTCCTCGCCCACCTTGGGCTTCAGATAGCTGCCGATGACGCTGACCGGCGCGACGGTGGTGTCCGCCGTGCCGGAATCCGTGAATCCGAAGCGGCTGCAATAGGTCTTGAGCTGGTCGCCGCGCGCGCCGGCCGGCGGGGCTGTGAAGCTATCCCCCAGGCTCGTGGGCGGCTTGAGATTCACCTGGGCGCAAAGGGCCGTCACCTGGGCCGCGGTCAGGGCGCCTGAAGGCGCGGCCGCCGGTTGGGCCATGGCCGATCCGGCCGCAACGGCGGCCAGGGCCGAGCCCGCCACGTAGGCCAACATATTACGAACGCGAAATAACTTACGCACGATACGCCTCCCTTTTGAAGCCGCAAACCCTTAATGGGTAAGCGTTGAGAATGATATATATCAAGTGTGCAATAAATACCAGCTAAAAATTGCAATCACGCAACAAAAATCAACAGAGGCGGTTCCTCTATACGAAAGGCGGCGGCCGGGCAGGGAACCCGGCCGCCGCCGCGGCTGATCGTCAGGGCAGTCGTCGAACAGCCGCGGAACCCGCGACCTAACGTGCCGCGTGCTGCTCTCCCATGGCGCTGATCGAGCGGACCAGCTGGATGAACTCGGCGCGCAGGCCCATCTCGTCCTGGCCCTTGGCGCCCTCGGCCAGCTTCAGATCATCGGTCCAGGAAAAGCCGTTCCCGACATAGCCGTCGTAACGCAGCTTCTGGCCATAGGCGGCGACGGCGGCGGCCCAGCGGGTGGCTTCCGGCGCGTCCTGCAGGCTTTTGAATGCAGAGTTGGACTCGATCGGCTGGCTGATCAGCTTTGACGTTTGCTCGCCCGGTAGTTTGTAGCGGATCTTCAGGAAGGCCAGCTCATCGCCTGATCCTGCCGCGGCGGTCTCAACCGGTCCCGCGCCTGAAGGCGGCAAGGGCAGGGGAATGGGCGCCAGGAATTCCTCGCGGCTGATGAAGCCGTCGCCGTTCTTGTCCGCGGCCGCCCAGGCCTGGTCGGCGTTGTTGGGCGCCCGGGCGCGCGGCGTGTTCATGAACTCGGCCCGGTCCAGCCTGCCGTCCTTGTTGGCGTCCGACTGGTCGAAGGCCAGGCCTGTGGAGACAACCATCGGCCGTGCGGCGGCTTGGGGAGTCTGGCTCCCATACCGCAGCGGATCGACGGAGGGCGATTCGCCGCCGGGCGTGGATCCGGCCGCGCCGGGGCCGGCGGGAGTGATCTCATAGAGCGCGGTAACCGACACCCCTGCGCCCACCTCGCCGGCGTCAACCTTGTCGTTGTTGAAGTCCTCGCGGCGCAGCATGCGGGTTTCGTAACCGATGAGCCGGTACGCC